>JBAVQC010000066.1:0-36497 GCA_049693715.1 Acidobacteriaceae bacterium
GCCCTGCAATCGCCCATGCAGGCGCTGATTGATCTCGGCCAGCATCTGGGCGGGCTGGGGTGCGAATTTGGCCAGGGTGCGGACGGCGCCGACGATAAGCGATACGGTCATGGCCGCTTGCAGTCCTTTGCCGCTCACATCTCCGAGCACGATGAGGGTTGAGCCCTCCAGCGCGCTCTCGAGAGGGATGATCTGGAAGAAGTCGCCGCCGACTTCCTGCGCCGGACGGTAAGCGCTGGTCAAGGTGAAGCCGGGGATGGCGGGGAGGGTTTCCGGAACCAGGATCTGCTGCAGTTCGCGAGCGTTCTGGAATTCCCGCTCCAGGTTGGACTGCCGTCGCTGATTGGCAATCGAATAGCGAATGACGGCGTAGACAATGGAGAGAAACAGAAGGATTCTCAGCAGAATCTGTACTCTGAAACTATTACCGAACAAGGTGAATAGCGGCTGCTTCATTCTTGAGCCAAGGGTCCAGTGCGTGAATCGCAGTCCCTGATCGACAATGTTCCCGAAGGAATACCAGGTGCCGCTCAACAAAGCGGCGACAGCGACCAGCCAGCGCGTGGAATCGAGCTGTTGACGCTGGCGGATGGCATAGATCACGAGGAGAATCGGGACCAATTCCAAGGGAAGGATGATCGCGGTAAGGATGGCGTCTGCAATCTGAATGGGGACTGCGGGCCAATTGAAGTGAAAGGCGAACGCCAGAGCACCGTCGAGAGCTCCGACCAGCACGCCGACGCACGCAGCGATCTGCACCGTACGCATGAGTTTTGTGTGCTCGTCCAGCTGAAGGAGATAAATCAGGAGGAACCACTGGCAAAGTTCTCTCACGGCGATCGCGGTCTGGATGATAAAGGTAAGCCACATGCCCGACACGGGAAGGCGGAGGCCAGTCAGTACCAATTCCAGAATCGGCATGAACGTGTAGGCCGCCATCCAGAACAGCAGCCGCTGCTTGCGGTCTCGGAGCCAGGCGATGAAGCTGAGTATGGATGCCAAGCCGTAAAGCGACGTAAGGCCGAAGAGGAACTGCCGCCCGCGCAGCCAGCGGAAATTGAGGGCCTCTTTTTTGGTACCGATCGCCTCCGGGCTGCCGGCCAGAGGCAATCCTTCGAAGCCGCCCGCGGTTCCGTCATCGACGGACATCGACGGAAACTTAAATACACGTACCGCAAGCACTCCGTTGCGGACTGGGCCGAGACCATAGGTCTGTGCTGAAATAGCAAACTGCGAGTCCGCGCGGGGAGGGAAGCCGCCAAGTTGGCCAACCGGGACCCCGTTCCAGAATAGCTCGTAGACATTGTCGATAGCGGGGATCAGCAGGGTCACATCCGGCGACGCTCCGGGTGCCGGGGAAAGGTTCAGCTGGCGGCGATACCAGGCGTAGCCGGTGTAGCCGGGGTGGCCTTGCGTTCCCCAGGGAGCATCGGCCGTCAGCTGCTCCCAGCCGTTGTGCCCGGTCGCGTCATCAACCCCGGGAGTGGCCCAGGCGGGGTCATCGCCTAGGTGGAATTGCCACGGACCGCTCAGAGGCGCGACGCCTTTGCCCAGACCTTCAATGGTGAGCACCACCGGAGGTGTGCCGGTAGCGGAAGATGCAAGAACAGCGGCCTGAATCTGTGAGTGGGGGGAGACGATGGCCGCGACAGCAACCAGAGCAAGCACTCTCAGTCTGGAGAGCAACATTCGTCTCGTGGACATGGAATGCAGTCTACCCTGCCGGCATCGTTACTCAACAGAGCAAACTTCCAGCGGTTCTCAGGACTTCACTTTGGGCCGATAGGTTTCTTCGAAGATGACGCTCTCGAGCGAAGCCCGCCGTTCCCAGCCAACACGCTCAAGCTCCGGTTCGTTACCGAAGTTATCTACAAACCCCAGGCAGAGATAGGCCACCGGCTCAATGTGGGCGGGGATGCCGAGCACGGACCGAAGTGCGTCGGGCTCCAGGATGCTGACCCAGCCCACGCCCACGCCCTCCGCTCGGGCCGCGAGCCATAAATTCTGCACCGCGCAGACGGTCGAGTAGACCGCCGTCTGAGGCATGGTCTGCCGCCCAAGGCCGTGGCCCTGTGCACTCTCCGCGTCGCATAGGATGCAGAGATTTTGCGGCGCCTCCAGGATCCCTTCGAGCTTTAAATCCGCGTATTGATCGTGGCGCGCGCCTTGATACTTCTTGAGCGCCTGCTGGTTTGCCTGTTGAAACACAGAGTGGATGCGCTGCCGAATCTCGAGTGAGCGAATCACCACGAAGCGCGACGGCTGCATCAGTCCAACCGACGGCGCATCATGCGCTGCGCTCAGCAGCCGGGTTAGCAGCGCATCGGGCAGTGGTTCCGGCAGAAAGCCGCGGCGCACATCGCGGCGCGCGCGGATCACCCGGTAAATTGCGTTTCGCTCCGCTTCGTCGAAGGCCGGCGAAACGGCTGGCAGCTGGGGCTTCTGACTCATTCGCGGGGTCGCGACCTGGGCGATCTGCTCATCGTATCTATTTTGCGCTTCCTTTGCCCGGTGGCGCGACCATCTCGTATTCAAAGAGCGCCGGATCATGTTCATAGGGTCCCGTTATCCCGGTGAAGGCGAAACCGCATCGCTCATAGAAACGAATCGCGGCCAGGTTGTTGCTGGTGACCATCAGGTATAGCTCGGCGACGCTGAGAGTGTGCGCCCACAATTTCACGGCATCCATGAGCATGGTCCCGAGACCGCTCCTGCGATGCGTCGGAGCGACCCACATCGAAGCAACCCAAACCCTTGGCGGATCGTTCTTGTCGGAATAACCGGCAATGATCCCGCATGGGGCGCCCGCATCCATGCCGAGATAGCAAACGCCGCCGGGGCCATTCCAAGTATCCACTCGCCGGAGCCAGTCGCTGTCGGAGAACGCAGACTCCTTCGCATAAGTACTTCCAAAAGCGGTGGGACTATCCTTGAGGGCTCGCAGCCGGACGGTTTTGTATTCCTGCACCAGCCGCGGCGAGAGCGGTTCGAGAGTAGGCATTATCAAAATATTTTACGGTTGATTTTGCCTAACCGTTACCTCGAACTGGCTCGGGCGCGCCGTCGCGTTCTGTGCCGGATCGTAATACTCATAGATCCTTGATTGGAAGGTCCGGGCGCGAATCGGATACTTGGCGCGCAAACGGACGTTGAACGAGATCGCCTGTTTCGCAGAAAGCCCGTCGAAGTAGAGGATTGCCTGCGTGGCGGTCAGACTGAACTTCTCCAGCCGTCCGGACGCAGCTGCCGGCGACTTCTCCTGCAATGCCTGCAGGTCTTCGCTGAGCAGGTCGAATCCAGGTGGAATGCCGAGATCGACCATGATCATGTTGGCCGTCTTTTTGAGGTTGTTGCGGATTGTAACCTTTTCGGTGGCAATGTCATTCTGCGCCAGCCGCGTTCGGTCGTAGGTCACGTCAATTGACAAAGGCTCGGTCACCGGCCTCTCCTCCCACGGGGTAAAGTAGCGGCCGACCACTTGGTACGCCAGGCCACCGGTACCCTCGAACTTGAGTTGCACGGAGTTCGCTTGTTGCGCGTCTATCCCTTTGAAAGCGAACTGGTGGAGCAGATCATTGTTCTCTGGCGACAGCTTGAGCGTTTCGACGGGCTGACCGTTGAGCATGACCACAACGGATCCGCGGACATCCGAGGCGCTGTATTGTGAGGCGAGCAAGAGCGCGCGCAATGCCATGATCGTCGCCTGCGTGGTGCCCCAGGCGCCGGAAGCGTCCTTCTTTGATGAGATGAAGTTGAGCGACTTGCGAACGATCTCTGAGGCTTCTCCCCACTTCAGCAGCGCCTGGGCGGCGAGCCCCGTGGTCTCGATCGCCGCGCTTTGACCGGTGGAGTACACGCTCGTCTCCTCGACTGTCCAGAAGACCTGATCGTCTTTCTGGGTGCGGGCGTCCACGAGGGCCTGCATTGCGCGCCGTGTGAAGTCGCGGTCTTTTCCGTAATTCTGGGCGAAGTTGGCCACGATGGCGAGGGTGTAGTTATCCAGCTTCGAGGCGAAATGCGATTGAATATAGGCCTTGGCCTTTTCAATGGCGGGACCCTGGTAACCGGTGTTGGCGAGCGACCAGGCGATATAGGCAGTGATGCGGAGCACGTCAGAATTGTAGCGATTGGTCGCGCCCTCGTTGATGAAGTTCGTGTCCGGCTTCCAACTTCCGTCCGCCTGCTGCTGGCCGGCAAGCCAATCTCGCGTGCGCTCAATCAGCCTCGGGTCGACGTCGGAAACCTTGGACATATCGTTAAACTCCATCAAGCCGTAGGCCGTGAGGATCTTGTTGGCGGGGGCCCGGCCGAACCACGAGAAGCCACCGCCCGGGACCTCGAACGTCAGCAGTCTCTGGTAGCCATTGGCAATGTATCCCTCCGCCTTGGCATGGACCTCGGGCGTCAGCTTCTTTGTGCGCTTCATGTAATCGAGCGCGAGCACGTTGGGGTAGGTACTCGAAGAGGTCTGCTCGAAGCAGCCGCCGGGCATACTTAGGATGCTGTCCATCCCCTCGATGACCTGGCTGAGGGGCCCGGGATAAAGGCGAACGAAGACCGTGGTGGCATCCGGGATTGAGTTGGCAGGAAACCGTAGATCGTGCTGAGCGCTGGTTTCGAGGCGGCCGTTGAAGACGAGATTCTGCTCGCGGCCGTTGGGGACAACTTCAATTTCCCGCACCACGATGTCGTTGCGGGTCTCACCACCCATACCATCCATGCGCGCGGTCAACGTGAGCTTGAATTTGCCGATGCGGTTCGCCTGAATGGTGAACTGCGAAGAGCCGACGCGGCTTGATTCGACGGCGACGGTCCTTTCCGGGTCGCCGTTATCCAGCGCGTACCACTCTTCCGGTTGGAGCTTGAGGCACACGTTGCCCGATTTGCCGGAGTAGTTGTAGACGGCGATCGGGATAGACACACGATCACCCTGGGTCAGGGTGACCGGCAGATCGAGATCGACGAAGAAGTCGGTAAACACTTTTAAGCCGGATGTAGCGGTCCCCAAGACACCGGAGCGGGTCGAAGCGAGCATCGCCATGCGCCACGTGGTGATGGAATCGGCTACCGGGATGGAGATATCCGCGTTGCCGTGGGCATCGGTGATGATCTCCGGATTGTTGTAGAGGGCTTCGGGAAAGTAGGAACGTATATGAGGTGCGGCGGCAGCGGCAACCGTAACCGATTCCGTGAAGTTGCGCCCGTTCAAGGCCTTCGCGACACCACCGATCATGCCTGTGGGGGCAGGCGAGGCGGATGCCAGACGCGCAGACCTGCCTGTGACCAGAACGGTGTCTTCGGCGAGGGCCTCCAGCCTGTCCATCGCCATAACAGGAGCCTGGGCGGTTACGGTCACAGTCTGACTTACACTTCCAACGGCAAGCACAGCGGATATTGTTGCGCGATCCCGTGGCTGCAGGGCGAAGCGACGGGAGAGAAGCACAAATCCAGGAGAAGAGATCTGGGCCTCGTAGAGTCCGGCTGGAAGACCAGCGAGGCTGAAGCCGCCGGCGGCATCGGCGTGGGCGCTGCGAGTTCCATTGTTGGAGAGCAGGCGGAGAGAGATGGTGGCCCCTGGAACCACAGCCCCGCTGAAATCGGCAACGGTTCCGGTGATCTCGGCAAGGCCGTTGATCGGGCCTCGATCATGCTCCATCTTGAGGTTGAGCGAGCCGTCCTGATCGGGCCGGACTCCCTGTTGGCTTACAACGCTTCCGGAGCGATCCTCGAGATAGATGGTGAGGTCGTCCGCGCTGTCGAACTGGCGATCCGCGCCTGCGCTGCGCACCAGGTAGAAACGGTCGCTATCGCGAGTCCAATTAGCTGGTTCGAAGCGTAACGGGGTGTTCCAGGAATCGCGCAACATCGGGTCTTGCTTTGCGCTGAGCTTCTCGAGCGCACTACGGTTTAATCGAGCGGCAATGCCGTTAACCTGCTGAACAAAGGCCAGGTAATAACGGTGTGCGTATTCCTCATAATTGTCCTGCGGGAGGCTGCGGCCGAACTCAGTATCGAGCCTTGCCGGGTTGCTCATTTCGGTTGCAGAGAACAGTGCCCGCGCCGCCAAATTATGCTGCTCCTCCTCATCGTGGCTGGTTTCAGCGGGTTGTTCGACAACATCCGGCATAGAGACGGAGTGGATCTCGTAGCGCGGTTTCATCACCTCCTGCTCCAGGTAAAAGAACACCTTGGCAAACCCCGGTTGTTTCTCCGCGAGCGCGAATACGGCTTCGTCGACTACCTGCAAGCCGAGCGCAGCGCTGACGCCTTCGCCCTGCGAGTTCGTAACGTGGAAATGGACCCGCGCGTCAGCACCCGGCTTATAGACCTCGGCATCGGAAGTGGTCTCGATCTTCAACCCGTCAGCAGGCTGAATAAAGAGAAGGCGATGGTCGGCGACCGGTTGGGCGTCACCGCCAAAAAGATAGGCGTCGATGTCGAGCGTTCCCGTCATCTGCGGCGTGGCGTTCAGTGTGAGCTGCGCCTGGCCGCTTTGAAGATCGACATCGCGTGTGAGAATGGTTTGGCCGTTCTTGATGATATCGACATACGCGGAGCCGTGAGCGCGCGTAGAAAACACCCGGAGTTGAATGGGCTCGCCGGCCTTGATGACCGCACGGTCGGTGCGCAACAGGATCTGGTCAGCGCCCGCGCGCGTCTCGAGAGGAATACTACTGGAGACCCGGTTACCGCGGTGATCGTTGGCGTCGACGTTCAAGGCATCCAGCCCGGAGCCTGGATTAAGACGGATGAGCGCGACGCCGCCGTTGTCGGTAGAAGCCCGCTGCTCGTGCCCTCCAGGTAGGTGGATGGTGAGCGAAGTCTTCGCCGGGGTACCGTCGGGATAGGAGCTGAGCAGGAATATCTGGTTTTCCAGGTGCGGTATGATGGTTCCGCCCTCAGGAACAGCGGTGATGAGCAACGGCGACTGGCTAATGGTGATGGGCTCGCCGCGTGTTTCGTTGTGCGCGGCCGAGTCCTTCACTGTTGCCTCGATCAGGGCCCGCGCCATGCCCTGGCTCAGCGGCCGTCCGGCAAAGTAGCCAGCCAGCTTCAGATCGAACTTATAAGTACCTTCGCCGTCGGTCTTGCCTGCGGCGGAGCCCGCGTCGAAGACTGCGACGTCCATGCTTGAGGCCTTCATCGTGATCTGGGCATGGTCGACGGGCTTGCCGAAGAAGTAGTTGGCGCGCACCGTCCCGGTGACGTGTTCGCCCGGCCGGTAGTCGCGTCTGGGCTTGCCGTCTTTCTCTGTGAACTCGATCGCAACCTTGAACTTCGGCAGCACATAGCGTTCGACATTAAGCGTGAGCTCAGCAGTATCGGATGGCGCGGAGCTATCGCCCATCAGTGCGCGGAGATGATAGGCGCCGAGGTTCACTTCATCGGCGAGCGAAAACTCGGCTGAGGCTACACCAAAGCCATCCGTTGCAGTTACTTTCTTGAACACCTTGTTACCGCGTGAGTCTTCCAGTTCGAAGGTCAGCTTGCGCTCCGAGTCGGCCTTGTAGTCGGCCCGGTTGAGGGCAAGTGCGCGGACGTGGATTGTCTGGCCGGGCTGGTAGATCGGCTTCTCCGTGGTTAAGAGCATGGAAGCTTTGCTCTTGAGCTCGACAGGCTGACTGTATTCCGTAGAACCGATGGGTGTATCGGCGATGAAGCGTAGTTGGTAGCTGCCCGTAAGGCCGGCGGGGAAGTGAAACTGAGCCTCGAGGGTGCCGCGTTTATTGATTTTGCCGGAGAAGAGAAGCCGCGGAGTTTTGTCAGGTATGAGCAGCTCGATCCGAATTGTCCCTGGCTCGGCAAGGTCGTTATGGTTTGCGTCTGAGACGATGACCCGAATAGCGGCATGGCTTCCGGCGAGGTACTCAGTTTGACCGAGGATCCGCACCACGGGCCGGCGGAGAATCTCCGAGATGGGCTCGATGCCTTCGATCGCGGGAGCCTGGTTGTCGGCGTACTCGAAGCGGTAGCGGAGCCGCTGCCACACGATGTCTTCAAAGCGCAGGGGCTTCTCCGGCTTAATCACTTGCTGCCAGGTGCTGTCCCCCGTGCCGACATCCGCGGTACGTTCGACCCGGCCAAGAACCTGGTCTTCAGGATCAATAAGTTCGGCGACCAATCTGCCGCTACCCGAGTGGGTGGAGTGATAGGGAATGGTGACCAGGAGATTCCCGCGTGTGTAGACGGCGGCGAGTTGCTCGGAGCGTCCGCGCGCAATGGAGAGGAATGCGCCGGAGGCAAGCAGGAGCATAAGAGGGCCAGTGAGCAGAAAGGGAAGCGAACGACAGAAACGGGTCATGCACATTCTCCCGGCAAGCCGCCCTGCGGAGGGGATTGCGGCTCGTCTGACCGGAGAACGTGCAGTCTTCTGGAACTTGCAGGCAAAATGAAAAATTATTTCGCAGGCGCCCGGAGCGGGCTATCTACCGGAGAGCTCTGACTTTGCTCCAGGTTCCGCGCCGCTGACGGGACAGCTCCGGGTCATTCGTCTTTGCGCTGCCAGGACCGGCCATCGGTGCTGATCCAGTGCTCGCCCGTATCTGTTGTTATTTCAAATCCCCGGCCCGGCGAGACTGTCGCGCGCGGGGCTGCGAACCCCTCTTTAACCACCGGCGCGGCGGCAGTCACCTGAGTTTGACTCTGGACCTCGACGGTCTGGGCCGCGGAGCCTACTGCAAGGGTCAGATCCTTCTGCGTCTGCTGACTAGGTGTCAGCGCGAGTCCGGAGATCTGCTGAGGAGTAAACCCCGGGGCTTCGGCTTCCACCGTATACGTACCGGGGTCGAGGTGGTCGACCGTGTAACGGCCCGCAGGATCTGTCGTCGTTCTGCGGACCGCGTGGGTCACCGAATTGGTGACTGCCACGGATACATTCGGAATCGATGCGCCGGCAGGGTCGGTGACTGCGCCACTGACGGCGGCCTTCGGTCCCTCCACAGAAGCGCGAGGTTCCGCGCCCCCGTGGACGCCACCGATCATTCCGATGACTGCGGCATTGCTTTTGCCGGTTAGGTTCAAGGCGCGAACCAACTCGACCTTGACCGCACGGCCCTGCCACGGTTGCGTGATGACGGTCCAGTGTGCGCCGCCATCGTTGCTGAAGAAGAGCGTATGTTGCGTGTCGATGGCGACGGCCTCCCCGGCGCTGGCAACTGCGGAGAGAGCGCCAAGTCCACTTGGCAAGCCATGCCTGCCGGGAGCCGCCTGTGCGGGAACGGTGCCACCCGCTACCCTGGCTGCGTCAAACGCGGGCACCTGGTTCTCGTGGAGATGGAGCCCACCGCCGCCAGGGACAGGCATCAGCCTGTCCACTGCCTGCGATTCCGCAGCGGTTTCAGGGGCAGGGGCAGCTGAAGGTGACGCCGGCTCCGGGGCGCCCCGTTTCCGTGACTGCAGCTTGACCGTTGGCGCGAGCGGCTCCTCTTTGAGGGGTGCCGGCGGAGTAGACCGCGCCGTCTGCGTAGGTGTTATGTGCTTGTCGACGACTAAGCTATTCCGAATATAGATGCCGGCGAGCAACAGCGCGGCAACAGCGGCGCCCGCCGGCCACAGCATCATCCAGCCGGACAGCCAGGGCCGCCGGGCGGGTTCCTTCGGCAATGGATCGGCTGCCGGCATCGAAAGGGCGACGATGCCGCGGCAATGAGGGCAAGTCGACAAATGGGCAAGCGTCTCCTCCTGCTCGTGCGCCGGCAAAGCACGTTCGATGAAGGCGCTGAGCTGATCCGCGTCTGGATGCTGCCCGGATTGGAGAAGGTCGCTCATATTTTGTCAGATGCTGTCTTACCGGAGAACGACGGCCTTTGCGAAGTTTGCAGCAATGCCCGCAGATTTAATTCAATATCACGCGGATCGGTGCCGAGCGCTTCTTCGGCGGCTCGTTTGCTAAGGCCTCCTGATTGAAGACGGTGAAAGAGCTGCTTACGCAAATCGGCGACCAGCCGTTTAAGCCGCCGGCTGATGGTCGCCTCATGAACACGAATCACTCGCGAGATCTCGAGCAGGCTCTGACGATCGAGAAAGTAAGCAGCGAGCATGAAGCGATCCTCCGCCGGCAGCGACTGAAGGCTGAGGCTCACCGCCTCGGCTAGGCGGCTAAGCTCGGCAGACGCCGGCAAACTGGCCGCTTCGGCGGCGGGAGGATCGACGTGATCGAGAGGAGCCTCGCGCCGCGTACGCCGGTGGTAATCGACGTGTCGCTGGGCCAGCGTCGTGCGCAGCCAACCGAGAAGCGAACCACGGCCCGAGTAGGAAGCCAGTGGAGAACGCCGCTGACCATCGAGCTCCCGCAGTCCATACAGTTCGGCGTAAAGCGAATCGGCGAGCTCATGCCCGACCGTCGCGGATCCGGTGATGGCAATGGCGGCCTGCGTGAGCGACGAACGATAGCTGTTGAGGAACCGCTGCCAGGCGGCATCGCGGCCCAGCACACAGGAGTGAGCCAGAGCCAGTTCAGAAAGATGGAGAGACCGAAGGAAAGCAGCTCTCTGCCCGGCATCAGGACTGATGCTGGTGGCCAGGCCATAGTTGACCTTTTCCCCGACAGACGTAAGTACGCTGCCGAATTCCTCGCAAGTAAGGCCGCACTCCGCCCCTTCGGCAGCAAGCCAAAGCTCTTGCAGGAGACCTGGCTCGAGCGCGGCAATTGCCGCGGATTGCTCTGCCGCCTGATCTGCCGTCTGGATGGGCAGCACAAGGTCGCCGGGCTGTGAGGACGCGGTATCCACGCTCATTGAAGATACTGCATGGCCAGGGGTATCGGCTTCTTCTTAAACGCGGTGGAGGATTCTACAATGGCCAATGCCGCAATATGCTGCCCGGGGCGTTTGGTTTAGAGCACCTTGATTGGAGCGAGCTCACGTTGCTTCGTGACGTCGATCGCAGAATTGAAGAGATTTAGTTTTGCGCGTCATCGAGTCCCCTCGGGCACTATCACCAGGTGGCTTCCTGGCTCCGTTTGTTGAGTTGCCGCCGCGCTGGTGACCGGCGAGAGTACTCCTTTCAACAGGGGCCTCGCCAGACACGCGCCGCCCACAGCAGCTGGGGCCGAAGCCACGGGAACACCGCCGAAGCGGCGTTCCCGCTGACGGAATTCGCCCAGCGCGGCATCCAGGTCGCTGGGCTCAAATTCCGGCCACATGCGGTCGGTAAACCAAAGTTCGGCGTAAGCACATTCCCACAACAAGAAGTCGGAAAGGCGCTTTTCTCCGCCAGTGCGAATCAGCAGGTCTACTTCGCCGCTCTCCGCAGCCAACTCCTGAGCAAGCATGTCGCGCAGCAACGAAGCTCCAGGTAGTCGCTCATGCAGAAAGCTGCGAGATACGCCAAGGGCAGCGCTCATGATCGCGTCGCGCGAAGAGTAATCGATGGCAACGCGGAGCAGAAGTTGCGTGCCGCCCGCGGTCGCAGCGATTGCCTGGTTGATTTCGCGCAGCAACAATTTTGGTATACGATCGCGCCGTCCGATGACCTCGAGCCGCACCCCGGCCTGCCTGAGTTTCGCCCGTTCCAGCCGCAGGAAGGCTCGCAGCAGCCAAAAAATACTCTCTACTTCGGTTGCGGGGCGGCTCCAGTTGTCCGACGAAAATGCGTAGACGGTCAAGCAACCGACGCCGACATGAGGCGCGTGTTCCACGATGCGCTTAACCGCCGCGACTCCTGCACGATGTCCTGCAACCCGGGGCAGATTGCGCCGCGCCGCCCACCGCCCATTGCCGTCCATAATGATGGCGACATGCAGTCCGATGGGCTGCTCACTTTGCACTGTAAAGCTACTGGGCGTAGAGAGCGTACTTTGCACTGTAGAGTTACCTCACAAAAAAAGGTTCATGCCCGAGTTGGTGCGAGACCCCGTATCAAACCGGACGCAGGCTCGTCTTTGGTTACCTTGGCAGCATCTCGAACTACCTGTTCGAGAGTGGAAAGGTATTCCAGGTAGCGTTTACGGCCGGACACCGTGATGCGGCACATTGTCTGTGGCCGATTGCGATCGTGGCCTTTCACGATATCGACCATGTTCTCTTTCTCCAGAACCTGTAAATGCCGGCTCAAGTTGCCGTCGGTAAGCCCGCATAGCTGCTTAAGATCGCCGAACGTCAGTCCTTTGGGATTGGTGATCAAGGAGGTGAGTACGCTGAGGCGAGCGCGTTCGTGGATCACGCGATCCAGTCCCTCATAAGCGAATCTCCCTTCGCTTGACCCGGCCTTAGTTTTCATCGCTACCCTCGTGCGCGCTGAAGAGCAGGATTGCTGCGACCAGCAACTGTCCGGCGCCATAGGGAATGCCCATGGCCCATGGAGAGAGGGCTCGGTTGCCGCCGAGCGAAATCGAGATCAGGCCCGTCATGAGGTACCAGGCGCCCGCCGCAAGCATCGGACGGGGCAGAAAGCGGCACGAAGAAAATACGCCCAGGCTGAAAATGACCTGCCAGATTCCGGGGATCATCCAAAGGGCCGCTGGAACATAAAGCACCAGCACCAGAGTCATCAGCAGTCCCGCGCCAACCGAGGGTAGGAACTGCTCCACGGCCATATGCATCATTTCTTGCGACATACCTGAATGCATGCGGCGAGTGCGGGTGTACATCTGTATTCCAGTCAAAGCAGCTGAAAGGCCGGCGGTGCAGATCCAGATGCTCAGATACGTCGAGATATGGGCCACAGGGTCCGGCAGTAGCATGGCCTGGATCCCTGCGGCCAGAACCGCGATAAGCCCCGTAGCCGCGAGCGTTGCCGGCCCGTAGCCGCGGAACTCCGTACTACGCGCCATCTGTTTACGGATGCTGCTGATGTCGCCCAAGGCTCGGTTCAGGTCATTCATGGTTCTTCACTTTACACTGCAAAGTACCGTGAGGCTACAGGATTGTCAAGATACCGGATTTGCACCTCCGAACCGCGGTCCATGGTTCTGGACGGGTGCCCATGTTCGCCCCAGCGTACTCCGGATTTCCTGTCGAGCTTTCTGGCGTTGGCGAACTGCGTCTTCTTAGGGAGTGTGGTAAAAATCACGGGCAGCTATGAGAGCCTGCCCGTGGCCAGCCAATGCCTAGAACTCGAAGCGCATGGCGAACTGCAGTTGTCGGGACGATCCGGCATCACCCACGGCTGTGCGTGTTGAGGAAATCTGCCCGAAGGTGCTGGTCGATGTTCCGGTTGCCGACAGGGTAGGGTTGGCGAAGTTTGCGTGGTTCAGCCAATCGAAGGCGTCCATACGCACCACCAGCGCCGTCCGCTCAGTGATCCGGGTAGTCTTCTCCAACGACAGGTCGGAATCCGCAAAGCCGGGCCCGGTAAGCGCGTTGCGCTGCAGATTGCCAAATCCCGTCGGTTGGGCGAAGAACGAACAACCCGCAACCACAGTTGGCGCGCAGGCTGTGCCTCTGATAAACGAAACGTTTCCATTGGCCAGGATCGCGCCGCGTCCCGTAGAGTACTGGCCGACGAGTGTCGGTCGAATCGTGCTTGCCACGCCGTTGTATGTGGAAGTCGTGACTACGTTCAACGGATTTCCGCTCTGTAGTTGGGTAATGTTTGCCAGCAGCCAGCCCTCCACCAGCCGGTTGCCATGGAACGGGAGATTCCAGATACCGGAGAAGACGAAGTGGTTGCGGGCATCGAAATCCGAGAGTCCGTAGTCACCCTTTGGATCGAAGTTGTTCTGCAAGGTATATCCGCCCTGGGAACCAAGCGAGTTCAAGTCCAGCGACTTGGACCAGGCGTAGGTCGAGTTGATCTGAACTCCGTGTGCGAGCGTCTTGCGTATGGTGTAAAACAGCGCGTTGTAGTTGGAAAGAGAATCAGAATCGATGTAGGCGATGTTGCCCAGACCCGAACCTGGGCGAATGGGGCTGGTCGTTGACAACGCCGCGTAGGGTCTTACCGCCTTACCATTCGGATAGAGGTACTGGTTGAAGTTGCGCTGGATACGCAGATGCCTGCCCTGCGAGCCGATGTACGCAAGTTCCATCACCAGGCCATGGCTCAGTTCTTGCTGCAGGTTCAGGTTGTAGCTCTCCGTGTAGGCATTGGTCAACTTTGGATTGGTCGCGCTGGGAGCCAGAGAGGCCAGCGCCGCGTTGGAGTAGAGAGTACCCACAGCCAGCGAACCGCTCAAGCTCACCGGGTTGGCATTGGGCGGATTGCCCGCGAGGCCGGTCACGACGCCACTCACGGGTTGGTCGGCATTGATGCCGTAGCCGCCGCGCAGCACCGTTCTGCCATCTCCCCGCGCGTCGAAAATAAAACCAACCCGCGGCTCATAGTTGAAGTTCTGGTTGAATGCCTGGCTCACGTGCACCAGGCTGCTGGTGTTCGGGTCAAAGTTCACCAGCCGGCCGCCCCCTTCTGTCGGCGTGCCGTTCCACTCGTAACGGAAACCCAGCTCTACCTGAAACCGGCGCGTTATTTTGTAGTTGTCGGATGCAAAGGCGCCGACCGCGTTCTCAAAAATGCGGCTGTTGACCTGCGTGGGCGTCACGGCAAAGGTATTGGCAATCCCGGCAATGAAGTTGGCCGTAGAGCTGAAGGTGAGGGTGCCCGGAGTTTGCGCGTAGGAGGCCCCGATGAACCGGCGAAATTCACCCCCAAGCTTGATCGTGTGCTTTCCCCGGTTCCACGAAAGCGTGTCGGAGAACACGCCTGCCGTATCAAAGCGGCCCTGGGGAAATCCGGAGGGGCCGCCAAAATTCAGCCCGATATCCTGCACCGTGATCTGCGGCAAAGCATTGTTGTAGGTGACGCCATTCTGGATGTCATAGTTCAACGGATTCTCCGCTGTATTCGGAACAAACGAAATGGCAATGCGGTTGAAGCCAAGGCGTGCCTCATTCACGATGCTGGGCGAGAAGATGTGGACCTCGTTCAGCGTGCCGACCTGCCGGTGTGCGGTGCGGTGGTCGCCAAAGCCTGGAATGGTGTTGCCCTGCAAGTTGGGTTCGGTGCGAGCATCCTGCTGCCAGGCATAGTAAAAGTGAAGATTGTCTTTTGTCGTAAGAGTGTGGAACAGGTCGCCGGAGAACTGGTCCGTCTTCACCGGTCCTGGCGAGGACCCCTGGAATACAGTACCAGTCGCGTTATTGCCCGCAGGGATCAGGTTGATCAATTGGGCGTACGCCGGGCCGACCGGGCTGGAGGCGAATTCCGCACGCTGTGCCGGGCTCAGGACGTTGCCGTTGAAAAGCAGACCCTGCTCTTGCCGCAGACCTTCGTAGCTCAGAAAGAAAAACGTGTGATCTTTCCAGATGGGTCCGGAGAAAGCTCCACCAGGGTTATTCCTTATGAAAGAGTTCTGTCGCGTAGGTTTGCGGTTGAAGAAGTTGCGAGCATCGAAGTAGTTGTTGCGGAGGTAGTCAAAAGCCTCGCCATGGAAGGTGTTTGTGCCCGAGCGGGTGGCGACGTTCACGACCGAGCCGGAAGACCGGCCATACTCCGCCGAGTAGGTCGAATTCGAAATCTTGAATTCGGCGGTGGTGTTGATCGACGGCTGAAACGTGATCTGGTTCTGCGAAAGATCGTTCAGGTTAACGCCGTTGATCAGGAAGTTGACCGAGTCTTCCCGTTGGCCGGCGGTGTCGTACGAATTCGCGCCGAGGCCGCGGCTGGCGCTGGTGAGGCTGCCAACCACCGGGGGCACTACCGTGCCGGGTGCCAGGTTCGTCAGGTCGAGAAAGTGCCGGCCATTAAGTGGAATCTGCTGCACCGTCTTCTGGTCGATCACCTGGCCCACGGTGATGGTCGCTGCGTCGAGAATCGACGCGGCCGCATCCACCTGTACTACTTCGCCAGTCGCGGCAACGCCCAGCTTTACGTCGACAGTTACGCTTTGATCTACCTGTAGGGTTATGCTCGCCAGTTTATAGTCGGCGAACCCGCTTGCCTGCACGCTCACGCTGTAATTGCCAGGCTGCAAGGAGGGGATGGTGTAGTTGCCTACCGAGTCGGAGTCCGTCACACGATTAACGCCGGTGGCAACTCCGACGACCGTTACTCGAGCCCGCGGTACTACCGCGCCGGACGGATCGGTAACTCTTCCCGTGAGTGTAGCGGTCGATTGAGCGTAGCCGCCGGCGACGCCGACGGCAAAAATAACCGCAATGAATGCGGCGAGTCTATGGATATATCGCACGTTAGCCTCCAAAAATTGGAAAACACCCAAGGGTCTTGTGTAGCTGCCACAAAAAAGAGCGGTGCCGACTACAAGCGCTCGAAAAAGGAACTCTCTGGTTGGACTGGCCGTGGTTGCAAGCCGTTAGCGGGAATCGAATCGAATCCAACTGCTGATATCTTATATCTTACGGCGGATAAGGCCAAGGCCCGCGGGCAGGGGTCGCGTCGCGCCCGCACCGGTGTATTTTTATTCCGTTCTGACCGGGGGGCGAAGATGGTAAAGGCGGCCTATTGTGCCTGGTCGCTGTCGATCCAGTACTCGCTTCGCGACTTCATCTTCAACTGCGGACGATCCTTGAGTTCCAGATGCAGTGCGTGCAGGCCGGGAGCCAGTGACGTTGGATGGAAACTCAGCACATAGTAATTCGGCACATCGCTCGACATCCTGACCAGGCCGGCCTTCAGATCCTTTGCGTTGTGGAAGTGAAAGTACTCCCCTCCCGTGAGCTGTGCGATCGATTCGGCGGTGTTGGTGCGCAGGGCATTGCGCGCAGTCACAAATGCCATGGTGGCCAATCGAATCGGCGGAGCCAGGTCGCTGAGGCAGTCCAGCACCTGCTTGCTGTAGTGGCCATCGTACTCGGCATCGGCGCCATCGCGGCTAAAGCAACCGTGCGCGGGGCCCGCCTCGCCAGGGCGGTTGAATTTTGATGCCTCATGATGGACCGCCGAGTGGGTGCTGGAAAACCCGAAGCTGTACATGGTCGTGTTGGTGTCGCTGATAAGCCGCAGAGCCTCCTCCAGGGTTGTCGTGCTGCCCTGGTCGACGGTTTCGCTGAGCAGCAGGATCGCACGGCGATATCGTGTGGGCTGGGCCCGCAATTGCGCGACCGCGAATGCGACGCCATCCAAAACGGCTGCCCCGGGATCGCCTTCGGGCAGGTTGGCCAACTGCCGGGAGACGTCAGTATCGGACCCAAAAGGTAGCAGCAGATGTGGCTTACTATCGAACCCAACCACAGCGACACGGTGTTCGACATTGCCGACCAATGCGTCGAGAAGTGCATCCAGCTCCCGATAGTCCCCCAAGTGACTGGCTCCGGCCCCGCCCGTCTCCACGCAAATGGCCAACGCCAGCGGCTGCCAATCCGTGTCCGGATCGAGCGTAAGGTGCTGCGGCACACCGTCGTCGGTCAGAGCAAAATCGTCCGCCGTGAGCTCAAAGACCACCTCTCCCGCCTTGGTCTTCACCAGCACCGGCACCTCCACCAGCGTCGAACGGACACTCAGCGTGGGCTGGCTTGTCTCGCCCTGCTGCGCGAAGGCGCCTGCAGAGACCAACGACAGCAAAAACGGCAGGATGAGCCCGAATCTCATAACCAGGCATATTGTAGGCGAGGGGCTTCCCACGGGGAATGAGAATCGGGTGACATGATGTGTGCTGCAGAAGCACGGAAGGAGTCGAAGGTGAAATGAAATCCGTGTTGTAAAGCTGCGTAGGAGATGAGGGATGGCCCCTCGGGATCGGCTTTCAGGAGCAGGTCTCAAACCAGCCCGAGCTGCTGCGGTAAAGAGCCGTGGTGGTGAGCGTCGGGTGAGAAGTCCCGGGCAAGACTCGGGGCAGGTGAGTGTCGGAAAGACGAGCGCAAGCAAACCCTTCGAGGACGCGTCGTTAACGTATCAAGTGCTGTCGAAACCAGGGGTGATCATGTTCTCTGGGATAAGCCCGCTAGAAGCCTGATGACTGGGCGGGCGGCAGCCGGCGTATAGGGGGCGTGAGTCCGACACAGGCTTCTATGCGGAACTGTAGGAACCAGGCCATCGATGCTAAGGGAGAAGCACAAGGGCAGAAAACCACGAGGCGAGAGTACCGATGCGTTGGCTTGGGGCGGACCGACTTGTAGTAGCGATGAAGGCTCTGTAATGGAGCTGGAGCGAAGGGGTCGGGTTAGGCAATCATAGGTTCGACACAACTGGCAACAGGATGACGTCGAGCTATATGAGCAATCAGCCGCTAAAGCGCGGCTGGTTTGTCTGATGGGAGCCGTGTGAGGTGAGAATCTCACGCACGGTTCTGAGAGGGGCCGGTGGTGAGATTCCCCGGCCTACTCACCTCATCCGCACATGATGAAGTGCAACGATGGCTGCCCCAGGTATCACGTAGCAGTTTTCGTCCCAACCCCGGAAGTTATAATGAACCCGTAGACATAAGCCTATGGTCACCAAAAATCTTCCCCTGGAACGTCCCGCCAACCTATTGATTTCGCAGCGCGATCAGATCTTCGAAGCGTTTCGCCGTTGGGGCCATCTGCGAGCCAGGTTAGACCCTCTGGGCCAGTACCTCCTACCCGAGCCAATTCCAGAATTGAATTTCGAAGGCGACGACGCCGAAGAGGCCAAACGCTATTACTGCGGAACCATTGCGGTGGAATTCATGCACCTCCCCGACGCAGCAAAACGGGAATGGATCCAGGAGCGCATGGAACAACCGGCGCCGGTGCCGGACCAGAAGCAGATTCTGGAACGTCTCACCCGGGCTGACCTCTTCGAGCAAGTTATCCAGTCCCGCTATCTCGGCACCAAGCGCTTCTCGCTCGAAGGGGTCACCGTACTGATCCCGTTTTTGGATGAAGTACTCAACCACGCCGCCGGCTTCGGCGCCGAAAAAGCGGTCATGGGTATGAGCCATCGCGGGCGCTTGAACGTGATGGCCAACACCTTCGGCAAATCGCCCGCCGACATCTTTTCCAAGTTCGAAGATGCCAACCCACGCAGCATCCTAGGCGGTGGCGACGTTAAATATCACGTCGGCGCTACGGGGCAATTCCACACCCGAAGCGGCGGACAAATCAGCCTCCACCTGGTATCCAATCCCAGTCACCTGGAAGCCGTAGATCCAGTCGCCATGGGCCGCGCGCGCGCCCAGCAAGTTCGCTTGGGAGAATCCGGCCAGGCCAAAGTCCTGCCCGTGATCATTCACGGCGACGCAGCCTTTGCCGGGCAGGGCATCTGGGCAGAAACCCTGGGTCTCGGCACTATCCCCGGCTTTACCGTCGGCGGCACTATCCAGATCATCGTCAACAACCTCATCGGCTTTACCGCCGACCCGGACGAGTGCTATTCCTCCCGCTTCTCCTCCGACATCGGCAAGCGGCTGCCTATCCCCATTTTCCACGTGAACGCCGAAGATGCGGACGCCGCCATGCGTGTCGCCTCACTGGCGGTGGAGTACCGCTACACTTTCCGCACCGACGTGATCATCGACCTGATCGGTTATCGCCGCCACGGGCACAGTGAGGTCGACGATCCCACCATTACCCAGCCGCTGCGCTACGCCAAAATCAGAAATCATCCCGCGCTGTACGAGCTCTACGCCCGGCAAATCGGCGCCGATCCCTCGGCACGGGTCAAGGAACTGCAGGCCGAGCTGGCAGAAGCGCAGAAACAAGCCGCCCAGATGAAGAAGAGTGCATCGCTGGCCAAGCTTCCCGGCTATTGGTCGAACTACGTCGGCGGACCCTATAAGTCTGAATACGAGGTCGACACTGGGCTCAGCGCGGCATCCGTGAAGGAAATCAGCGACGGCCTCACCAACTACCCCCGCGATTTTCATATTCATCCCAAGATCAGGAAGCTGCTCGATCAGCGCCGGGAGATGGGTCGCGGGGAGCGGCCCTTCGATTACGGCATGGCCGAAGCCTTGGCCTTCGGATCGCTCCTGCTGCAAGGCACGCCGGTCCGCCTCAGCGGGCAGGATAGCCAGCGCGGCACCTTCAACCAGCGCCACAGCGTCCTGGTGGATATCGAGAACGAGCAACTCTGTTTTTCCCTGGCCAATCTTTCACCCAACCAGGCCCGCTTCGAGGTCTACAACTCCATTCTCTCGGAAGCCGGCGTGCTCGGGTTCGAGTATGGCTACAGCCGGGATTATCCCGAGACCCTGGTGTTGTGGGAGGCGCAATTTGGAGACTTCGCCAACGGCGCGCAGATCATCATCGATCAGTTCATCGCTTCCGGTGAAGACAAATGGGGGCTGCTGAGCGGAGTGGTCATGCTGCTGCCGCACGGCTATGAAGGCCAGGGGCCGGAGCATTCCAGCGCCCGCCTGGAGCGCTACCTGCAACTGGCGGCACACGACAATATCCAAATCTGCCAGCCCTCGACCGCGGCCCAGTATTTTCACCTGTTGCGCCGCCAGGCGATGCGGAAATGGCGCAAGCCGCTGATTGTGTTCACTCCCAAGAGCATGCTGCGTAACCCCGACGCTAACTCGGCGGTTGCCGCATTCGAGTCACCGCGCTTCCAGAATGTTCTGCCCGAAACCGAAGTACAACCGGTCAAGCGCCTTCTGCTCTGCACCGGCAAAATCGGTCACGAACTCCGCATTGAGCGAGCCAAGCGCAAAGACAGTACCATTGGCATTGTCTTCTTGGAACAGCTCTATCCCTGGCCGGAAGCAGAATTGGCCGCCGAAGTCGCCCGTCACCCCGAGGCTCGCGAACTGGTCTGGGTACAGGAAGAGCCGGACAACATGGGTGCACTGTCCTTCGTGGTGCCACGCCTGCGCCGTCTTTTTCCTGATCGAAAGGTGCTCAGCATCAAGCGGTCGGCAGCCGCCAGTCCGGCAACCGGCTCGGCCAAGGCCCATGATCTGGAGCAAAAAACCCTCATCAGCCTCGCCCTGCGTGACGAAACTAAATAGGGAAAAGTACGCAACAGTTACAATCTAATGACATTTTGAGGTATCGTTCACCTCTAACATAAATCGGGCGTTCTCCTCCTCTCAAAGTACGCCGATGATCTGGTAAGCCTCTCTGATTTTCGGAGTGGGTGGAGTGGACGATGGGTCTCCTGCGATTTTTAGAGCGAAATGCGTTCGCCTCGCCGGATGCATTAGCGATAGCCTGTGCAGGCCGGCGAATCAACTACGCGCAACTCAATTGCCAGGCTGACCTGATAGCACAGGGTTTGCGGGATGCTGGGGTCACGGGCGGTTGCCTGGTCGGAGTCCTTCTCGACCGGTCCCCGGAGATGGTTGCAGGGCTGCTTGGCATATGGAAAGCGGGGGCAGCTTACGTCGCTCTCGATCCAGCCGCATCAGCCGACCAGATTTCTTTCGTGTTGGAGGATGCTGCTCCTCCCTTTGTGCTCACCCGGAAAAAGTTCTTTGCCCGGATCCCCGAATCGCCCTTGCGTAATCCGCGTCTCTTGGACCTGGATGACGTTCGTGCCCGGAAAAGTCCGTCGGGTTACGTCTCAATCACGATTACAGAAGAAGACCTCGCTTATGTGATTTATACCTCCGGCTCGACGGGAAAACCCAAAGGCGCATCCATCACCCACGGAGGTCTCCTCAATACCGTGCTGGCCGTTGGTCAAGACTTGAGGCTGGCGCCGGATGACATTGTGCTGGCCTGGTCCACCATCGCGTTTGATGTGGCCTGTCTCGAGATCTATCTGCCTCTGGCCTTCGGCGCCAGTTTGTACCTGGTCGAGAACGAGGTCGGCGGCGACGGCGATCTGCGATTGGAGCAGATTCGCACTTCCGCGGCAACCGTAATGATGGGAACGCCTACCATGTATCGCATCCTGCTCGAAAAAGGGTGGCAGGGCGACACCCGGATGCAGGTCGTCGTGGGGGGTGAAGTCCTCCCCTTGCACCTCGGAACCCGCTTGGCCAGAATGTGCCGAACGGCTTGGAATCAGTATGGGCCGAGCGAAACGGCCATTTGCGCTACCCGAACCAGGATCGAGGTCGATGCAGAAAGGATCACCATTGGCCACCCATTGCCGAATGTAAGCGTTCATCTTCTCGATCAACAGCTTCAACCGGTGGCGATGGGTTCGATGGGTGAGATGTATATCGGTGGAGCGGGCGTGGCTCTCGGTTACCTCAACCGGCCTGATCTCAACCAGGCGCGCTTCCTTTCCGATCCTTTCTCCAGCGGCAGACTTTTTAAGAGTGGCGATCTGGCGATCGAACTCCCGGATGGCAGCTTCGACTTTCTTGGCCGCACTGACAACCAGGTCAAGGTTCGAGGCTGTCGCGTCGAGCTGGGGGAGATAGAATCGGCACTTACCCGATGCGAAGGACTGCACGCTGCGGTGGTGCGCGCGATCGAATTCGATGAGGGCGATCGTCGCCTGATCGCCTTTGTCATCGGCGAGGAGATCTTCCAAAGCCAATGGAAGCAATCCCTGCAGCGGCAGCTCCCCCACTACATGGTTCCATCAGAGTACGTGTCACTGCCCTCCTTCCCCACGACCCCAGGGGGCAAGGTAGACGTCAGGGCGCTGGACGCGATGCGTCTCCATGCACCAGTTTCCCTTCCCGCATCCGAACCAATTCCGGCCGATCCCGTCGAAGCGCGGCTCAAGGAAGTTTGGCAGACTCTCCTCAGAGTCAACACGGTAGGGCTCGATCAGGACTTCTTCGCTTCGGGTGGCCACTCCTTGTTGGCAGCACGGATGTTGGGCCAGGTCGAGCAGTGGTTTGGTTCTAAGCTTCCCCACTCCGTACTGGTGGAACAGCCGACGATTCGTGGTTTGGCAGCTTACCTCCGCCAGAGTCCGGCAGGGAATTGGCCGGCGCTGGTCACCATTCAGGCCGGCGCTTTTCTCCCGCCCCTGTTTATCGCGCATGGACTCGGAGGAAGTCTGCTGAGCTTTATCGAACTGGCAGGCGCCCTGGGTCCCGAGCAGCCGGTCTACGGTCTTCAGCTCCCCGCATTTATCGACGAGCATCAAGCCGATCTGAGAATACTGGCAGCCAACTACGTGAAGCAGTTGCGGGCGGTTCAGCCAGCCGGCCCCTACCATCTTGCCGGGCATTCCTCCGGCGGCCTGGTCGTTTTCGAAATGGCCTGCCAGATCATCGACCAAGGGGAAACCGTCGGCCTATTGGCACTTTTAGATTGCGATCCCCATATAGGAAAGGTGCCCCATCGGCCTTTTAAGGACTGGAATACATTCAAAGATTCTTTTCGCCGCGTGCTCGCCCAACTCAAGGCCGGCGAATCTGGCATGAAAGAGTGGCTGGCGCGCAGGACGATGCACCACACGATAAAAATCAGAAGCTGGCTGGCGGAACGATTACGGCATCTGGGAATATTCCGCCGCTGGCTCCCTGATTCGGTTCGTGCTTCGCTGCTGGGAACGGAAGGATATCTTGTGCTCGCGATACGCGACCACCAATTGAGGCCATATCCCGGGAATGCGACCCTGTTCATCGCTCAGGATGAGCCGCGCTCCGATACTGAGCCCGCGATAGCCTGGTCTGGCAACATCCTCGGTGTGTGTGAGACGCAAATGATTCCGGGAACGCACCAATCGATCCTGGCCCGCCCACAGGTAATCTCACTTGCCCGCGAGATCAGGCAGAGGCTGGCGCGCCATGTGCAGTCATCCGCAATCGGTGCAGCGACCCGGTCCGGTCACGAAATGGAGTCATTCACAAAACTGAAACATGTCAGCTTGATTTGTAGTTGCACCGTGGCGACTGCTCCGATCATGCCTTCGGACGGTAACAAATCGTGCAGCCTCCACGGATAACTAAACTTTCTCCGCGTCCCCAGCAGCTTTGCCGTTTCATCCGGCAACAAAGACACGTCGAAACTATCGAGTGGACGGGAGAGCCCAACTCCTTCAGCTTTGAGAATTGCCTCCTTGCGCGTCCAGCAACGGTAGAAGCCGAGTAGCCACGCATCGCCCTGCAACTGATTCAGCTGCGAACGCTCGCTCGCAGAAAAATGACTATCCGCCACTTCCGGTCCGATGGGCTTCACCTCTTCCACGTCCACACCCACCGGTTCTCCCTTGGCCACCGCCAGCAAAGCGATACTCCGGCTATGACTCAGGCTGAAATGTAATGAAGACGATGATTCACTACGGTGCAGTTCGGGTTTGCCGAAGCTATTGGCGTGGAAGCGAAGGCCGGCCGCGGGCTGGTCAAGATAGGCTCCCAGGATCCTGCGCAGGTTCGCATGGGCGACCGCGTAGCGGGCGCGATCCGGCGCAAAATGAAAACGCTGCATCCGTTCCCGTTCCTGCTGGTCGAGTATTTCGATGTGCGCCGGCAGATCCACCGTGGCGGGCTCCAGAGCCCAGGCCCACAGATGGACTTCATCGGGAACGATAGTCCCCCGCACGCCGGAGGTGGGCCACGTCAGCGGGACCATCATTGCCGGCGGCTACGAGCTACCGTCCGAGCTCTCCCGCGAGGCGCTCTTCTCGGTGTTCTCGATCCACATCAATTCCAATTGGCGAAGTTTGTTGGTCAGAAATGCCACGTCCCGGGCGCTGACGTCTTCCGACTCCGCACGTGCGATCTCGTGTTGCAAAAAGTTGAACGCCGGCCGCAGCTCCACCGGGAAGTCATCGCTGCGCAGTCCGCGTAGAACTTCCCACGCCTGAAGTAGGAGTGTCCGGTCACCTGCATTTGCTCCTTCGTGCGCCAGCAGAGACGCCGCACGGCGGAGTCGTTCATGAGCTTCCAGTTTGGTCATGGGTATTAAAGTGTGACACGAAATGGTCGAAATCATCTACCAGTGAGCTGCGCTTTCCTATAGGACACGGCCTCGGGAGCGAAATATAATTTGCCTTACGCGCTGAGCATAACGACTGCTCAGTCACGCTAAAGGCAAACGGCAATGAACGCAACTCCGTTCGAAACAGAAACCGATACACAAGAGGACTACGACTTTCGTTCACGGTTGGCTGCGTATGTCCGCAGCCAGGCATTGCCGATAGACAAACTGGGTCACCAACCCCGGCTATATGCGTTGACGCAATTGGTAGGCCAGGGGATGTCTTACGATGACGACGTGGTCTACGCCGCAGCTTGGCTCCACGACCTGGGGGTGTTCATCGGACATCGGCCCGAAGACCCGGAGGCACTCTCCTCCTGGGACAATGTCAGCTATGCCATGAAGCAAGCCCCTCGAGTCCTGGCCCGTTGCGGATTCCCTGCTACGAAAGTTGCACCAGTCGTGGAAGCGATCCGAACCCATCAGCCACATCTCAGCCCCACCTCGGTGGAAGGTGCCATCCTGCGCGATGCAGATATTCTTGAACAACTTGGAGCCATTGGCATCCTACGGGTTGTGGCCAAGATAGGCCGGGATACGCGATATCCCACGTTTACCGATGCCGCGGGCACACTGCGCAAAGCCCTGGCAGATTTGCCGGGTAATCTCCACCTGCATACTGCAAAGGCCTTGGCCCAGCCCAAAATTGATCTGCTCGAATCTTTTCTTCGGGCCATGGACAACGAGTCTCATGGTGCTCTTTGCTAAGCGGTCCAACCATGGTTACCGATGATGTTCCGAAGCCTGATCCACATGGGTCGAGTGTGAGAAACTAACCGTTGCTGCAGCACAAGATCTAAGCCCTAAAAATAGGGGTTACATCGCAGTCTGGGGGCCTGGTTCATGAAGCTCAAAAACACCAAGGTAGTAGTTTGCGGCGCCGGCGGGTTCATCGGCGGACATTTGGTCAGGAGCCTGATCGAAAATGGAGCAAACGTCATCCGCGCGGTGGATGTAAAACCGTTGGACGAGTGGTACCAGACTTCGTCAGCTGTGGAAAACCTGCCGCTCGACCTGAAAGACAAGGACAGTTGCTTGAAGACGGCCCAGGGCGCGCAGGTTGTCTTCCAACTCGCCGCCGACATGGGCGGCATGGGCTTTATCGAGAACAACAAGGCGCTTTGCATGTTAAGCGTATTAGCCAATACGCACATGCTGATGGCGGCCCGGGAAAAGGGCGTCGAGCGATTTTTCTACTCCTCCTCCGCTTGTGTCTACAACGGTGACAAACAGAAGACTCCCGACGTAGTTGCTCTTAAGGAAGAGGATGCTTATCCTGCGCTGCCGGAAGACGGCTATGGCTGGGAAAAGCTCTTCAGCGAGCGCATGTGCCGCCACTTTGAAGAGGACTTTGGGCTGCAATGCCGCGTAGCCCGCTACCACAACGTCTACGGCCCCCTCGGCACCTGGACGGGAGGACGTGAAAAGGCCCCCGCAGCCATCTGCCGCAAGGTCATCGAGGCCAAAGTCTCAGGTAAGCACGAAATCGAAATCTGGGGCGACGGCAAACAGACCCGCAGTTTCATGTACATAGACGATTGCACCCGGGGCTCCCAGGCCATCCTGGAGAGCGAAATTCATGAGCCTATCAATTTGGGCAGCAATGAGCTCGTTACCATCAACCAACTGGTAAGCATTGCCGAAGACATCGCCGGCATCAAACTGAATCGGAAGTACGATCTGAATGCGCCCAAGGGAGTGAACGGCCGTAACAGCGATAACACCAAGATCAAGGAATACCTGGGATGGGAACCCTCGATCCGACTGAAAGAAGGGCTGGCCAGGACGTACGCGTGGATCGAGAGTGAAATGATGGCGGTATCCAGAACGTAACCCACCTTACCCTTGAATGGTATTTACAGTTCGATAACGCTGCTCTGATAGTGATCTGGGGTTACGGGAACTCGTGAGAGTGTCATCAGTGGCGACGGCAAGCGTTCAGTTCCGGCAGATTCTGGGTATCCGTTTCTTTGTGGGGGACGCTGATGAAGCCGTCGCCCGCATGAGCAGCGGTGGCTTACTGGTCGTCCCTGCCGCACCCGCGCTCAAGAATTTAGCCCATGATTCGGCTTATCGTGAGGCTCTTCAGGGCGCCGACCTGGTCATCACTGACAGCGCCTTCATGGTCATGATCTGGAACCGTCTCAAGCGCGATTCCATCCGCCGTGTTTCCGGTCTCAAGTATCTCTCCTCCTTGCTTAAGCAGCCTGATTTCTATCAACCGGGCGGGAGCTTCTGGATCATGGCCAGCGAAGCGAGTGCGCGCAGAAACAGCGCCTGGCTGCGCCGCCGCGGAATCGAGCTCGTCCCCTCAGACTGCTACGTCGCGCCCCTCTACGGCAAGACCATCTCCGACCCTGCACTGTTAAAGCTGATCGACGAGCGTCGTCCCCGGCACATTGTTGTGACCCTTGGGGGAGGCACCCAGGAACTGTTGGGTCTCTATTTAAGAAGTGAGCTTGACTGCAAGCCATCCATCCACTGCGTAGGAGCGGCGATCGCCTTTCTGAGCGGAGACCAGGTCCTGATTCCGAGATGGGCAGACCGTATGTACCTGGGCTGGTTATTTCGCTGTCTATCCGATCCGCGCCGCTACATGCCCCGTTACTGGGATGCCCGCAAGCTCCTGTCGTTGATGATCCGCTATGGCAGCAGCCTTCCAGACACCCTCCTGAGCGCCCCTGCCAGCACCGTAGAGTTGGCCACCGCCCTCGCCTCAAAGAACATCCCCTCCACCCCTACAACCTCCCAATAAGCCACTAAAAACCACACGAAGCACTGCAGTGTGGAAGGCGTAGTGGAGGGACCTGCGGTTCGCTCTCTCTCGTAACGACACTCCTCGTAAGCCACTACACCCCCCTTTGTCATCCCGACCGGAGCGAAGCGTAGCGGAGGGACCTGCGGTTCGCTCTCTCTCGTAACGACACTCCTCGTAAGCCACTACACCCGCTTTGTCATCCCGACCGGAGCGAAGCGTAGCGGAGGGACCTGCGGTTCGCTCTCTCTCGTAACGACTCTCCTCGTAAGCCACTACACCCGCCTTGTCATCCCGACCGGAGCGAAGCGTAGCGGAGGGACCTGCGGTTCTACGGACCTTTTGTGGAAATGTTTCTCGGTTCCCACACATCCTCTACAGCCCCGGAGGTGCGCTTCTGTATCATCCTCGCGCTCGGTCGCTTGGGAAGCGTAACAAAAAACCGTATCTCAGCGGCCGCTTATACGCAGTAATTCTTCCGCACCCGGTTACGAAACCTCTACCTTTTGGGCAAAAATCCCGGCAAATGCGTGCCGAACTCCATAAAAAACAATGAACCACAAAACCGTGGCAAACAGCGCCGGCGGAAAGCCCGCAGGGAAAAGAAAAGTGTGAAAGAGCAGGATGTTGAACATCACCGGCCCCAGCAAAACCAGCCCCAACGGGATGAATTGCCCTGACAGCAGCAGCACTCCTCCAATCACTTCCACCAGAAAAACGGCGTGCAGATAGTGCGACATGTAGAGCACGCCCATGTATTGGCCG
This sequence comes from Acidobacteriaceae bacterium, assembly GCA_049693715.1. Taxonomy (GTDB): domain Bacteria; phylum Acidobacteriota; class Terriglobia; order Terriglobales; family Acidobacteriaceae; genus PALSA-350. The sequence goes on from JBAVQC010000066.1 coordinate 28,213, forward strand.
GCCGGGCCAGGCGGCATCGGCATGTGCATAAAGTTTAGAAAACCGTTAAGTCCGAAGACCAGAAACGTCAGGCCCAGTAAAATGCGTGCCACTAGAACTGCAATTTTCATGGTTTCTCCTTGGTTTAAACAGCGATATTTCGCACCTGTTCGAGATGGGGTTGCAGGAAGATGCCACGATCGACCTTGCCCGACATAAGCTGCGCCGTGCCGCCCGCCGTAACAAATGTCACATCGCTCACCCCGATGAATTTCAGAATGGTATTCAGATAGGGATCGATAAAGTTGAAAGAAGCCATCGGACTTCCCGCCCCGTACACCCCACGGGTCGCCGCGAGAATCGTGGCTTTCTTGCCCGTAAGCAAGCCCTTTGGCCCGTCTGAGCCCCCATATGCAAAGGTCCGCCCACTGCGGACGACCTGGTCAATCCACAACTTAACCACAGAGGGAATACTGAAATTGTGCATGGCCACACCAATTACGTATTCGTCTGCCCGCTCCAGTTCGGCGATGCATTGCTCTGAGTAGGCGAGAAGGGCTTTCTGCTCTGGCTGAATTGCGTCTGCCGGGGTATGGGCTGCGTAGATCCAGGCTTGGTCGAGGGGTTTCGGGGGATTTGCGGCCAGATCACGGACAATCACTTGGCCAGAGGGATGGGCGATTTGCCAGTTAGCGACAAATTCGCGGGTTAACTCGCGGCTGACGGAGTTTGCGAGGGGGCTTGAATCGAGTTGCAGGAGTGTCGGCATCTGTCACCTCTTAAGCAACATGCGTCGTGTATGCGTCGCTTGTTGTTAAACGTATAGACGACAGTCGTTGCTTTACCGATTCTTTTTCTGCTTTGATAGGCTCTAATAGAGTGACTATGCCAATTTCTGACTGTGAGGTTCGCGATCCGCGAATCCGGCGCACCCGAAAGCTCCTCCAGGGGGCACTCGGTAACCTCATGCAGGCAAAGAGTTTCGATGAAATATCGGTGCAAGACATCACGGAAGCTGCAACTGTGAACCGGGCGACCTTCTACGACCACTACACGGACAAGTTCGCTCTGCTGGAGGCAATGATCGCAGGAGGCTTTCACGAACTCCTGTACGAGCGTCAGTTGCACTACGAGGTTGGTTGCCCAGCTGCCCTGGGGGCGATCATTCAAGCTACCTTCGATTTCTTCATCCAGGCTCACTCCGGGGGAGCTTGTGACCGCCAAACGGCCTTTCAGCCTTTGATGGACGCCGCCGTCGCGAAGGCGGTCCAGCGATTGCTCATGGAGGGGTTGCAACGAGCACAGCGCCCGATGTCGACATCGCCGGAGCTAATCGCGGCTGCCGTCGGTGCGGCCATCTGTGGCGGGGCCAAGGAATGGCTGTCTATGCCCGAGCGTCCACCCATAGAAAATGTCGTCGCCCAGCTGCAGGGGCTGATTCTGCCCATGCTGGAAGCAGGCTCTAACGCAGAGTTACCAGTCGCGGCTGCAGCCCATCCGCACCGATAGTCAGCAGACCGATCGAGACCGGCAAGGAGAAACGGCGCGGTCCCGCGCTGCCCGGATTCATGTAGAGAACGCCGTGGCGCCATTCGAGCAGCGGCTTGTGCGAGTGCCCGGTGATGACGGCCGAAAACCCTGCCGCCACTGGATCAAGATCGAGCGCCTGCCGATCGTGCAGCATATAGAGGGTGTGCCCGTGCAGCGTGACCACTTCGGTAGCCGGCAGGTGAGAGCAGGGGCCGCCCACATCGACATTGCCCCTGATGGCTGTTACCGGAGCCACGCGGCGCAGCGAATCCAGAATGGAAGCATCGCCGACATCGCCCGCGTGCAGGATGTGCTCCACACCGCGCAGAGCCTCGATCGCCGCGGGCCGGAGCAGACCATGGGTATCGGAAATAACGCCGATCATAAGCCGATTAACAACTTGGTGCGCGGGTCAAGGTAATCGCGCAACGCATCGCCGATGAAGTTGAATGACAGCACGCACAGCATGACGGCGATGGCTGGAAAGACAACCATGTGGGGCGAGTCGAAGAGGTGAGAGCGGGCATCGTTGAGCATCCCGCCCCAACTGGATGCAGGCGGCGGGAGGCCCAGTCCCAGGAAGCTGAGGGTAGCTTCAGCCAGCACCGCTCCTGCCATGCCGATAGCAGCCTGCACAATGATGGGCTGCAGTATGTTGGGCAGGATGTGACGGGTAAAGATGCGCAGGTCCGAGGCGCCCAGGGCGCGGGCAGCTTCCACGAACTCCCGCTCCTTGACGGCGAGCACCTGGGCCCGCACCAGCCGAGCGTAGCCCACCCATCCGCCGATGGCCAGGGCCAGCACCAGGTTAAGCAGGCCGGGGCCGAGAAACGCTACAAACGCGATGGCCAGCAGAATGCCGGGAAAAGAAAGAAAAGCGTTCATGACGAAGACATTGAGAAAGGTATCCACACGGCCTCCATAAAAACCCGCAAGGCCACCCAGCACCAAGCCGAGCGAAAGCGAGAGCCCCACCACGCTCACAGCAACCATTAAGGAAAGTCGTGCACCGGAAAGAATACGGGAGAAGATATCGCGGCCCAGCTCGTCAGTGCCGAACCAGTGGCTATGCGATGGCGGAGTGAGGCGATGGTAGAGGTCGATGGCAGCGGGATCGTATGGGGTAATGGCCGGCGCCAGCACCGCGACAGCAACGAACAGCATCAGAAGCAGGATGCCAATCACTCCCAGGGGCTGGTGGCGAAGAGTACGCGCGAAGGCCATCGAGCCCATCATCGCATATTGTTCGCGGCAACAGGGTTGATACGATGAGGGATACGCCATGCGTAAACAAGTCTCGATGATCGCGCTGGCGGCCGCCATGTGGGCGACGCCGGCATGGCCGCAGCAGGCAGTTGAGCGGGAGGTGATGGACCTCGCGAACGCGGACCGCGCGCAGCAAGGCCTGGCCCCTCTCAAATGGGACCCGGCGCTGGCCCAGGCAGCCGCCGGCCACGCGCAACTGATGGCGCAACAGCCTGCGCTGTCTCACCAATATCCCGGCGAACCTGACCTGGTCACCCGGGGTGGCGCGGCGGGTGCCCACTTCCGCTCCATTGCGGAGAACGTTGCCTTGGCGCCGAGCCCGCAGGCGCTCGAAAAGGAGTGGATGAATTCGGCTCCTCATCGTGCAAATATTCTGAACGCGGCGATGAATGCTGTCGGTATCGGGCTGGTCAAGAAGGGAGGGAACTACTACGCCGTCGAAGACTTTGCCGACGGAGTAGCCCAACTGGGACCGGAACAGATCGAGCAAGAGATTGGGCAATTACTACAACAGCGAGGATTGCAGCCCGCGGGGTTTGCCCAGGACGCCCGTCAGACCTGCGAAATGCAGCACGGCTCCGCCGGCGGCTCCACGCCCGGCTTCATCATGCGTTGGGAGGGAACAGATCTGACTCGCTTACCGGAGGTACTGGAACAGAAAATCGCCACCCACCAGTATCACAAAGCAGCAGTAGGCGCCTGCGATTCCGGCAACCCCAGCCAGGGCTTTACCACCTACAAAGTAGCCGTCATGCTCTACTGACCGAGGAAATAACCGGACAACAGGGAATAGATGAGCGACGTCGCGATAATCGGTGCGGGCCTGGCCGGACTAAGTTGTGCCTTAACACTCCAAGCCGCAGGAGTCTCGGCGGCCCTGCTCGAGGCCGGCGACCACCCAGGCGGGCGAGTGAGCACAGACCTGGTGGACGGTTTTCGCCTGGACCGCGGCTTTCAGGTTCTCCTGACCGCATATCCGGAAGCGAAGCGGCTGCTGGATTACGACGCGCTCCAACTGAAGAAGTTTGAACCGGGCGCCCTGGTGTGGCATGGCGGAAAGTTTCATCGCTTCGCGGATCCTGTTCGCAAACCTGCGGGCGCGGCCCAGTTTCTCCTCGACCCCATCGTGCCGTTAGCGGACAAACTCAACGTCGCCAAGCTGCGCGCTCGGGTGCAGGCGGGCACATTTGACGAAATGTTTGCCCGGCCGGAAAGAACAACGCGCGATTACCTGCAGGCTGTGCCTTTCACCGCAGGCATCATCGAGCGGTTCTTTGAGCCGCTTTTCTCAGGCGTCTTTCTGGAGCGCGAGTTGGTGACCTCCAGCCGCTTCTTCGAATTTCTTTTCCGCATGTTCTCAGCCGGAGACACCGCCGTTCCGGCGGAAGGCATGCAACAGATACCGTTGCAATTGGCAGCGAAGCTCCCCGCGGGAACGCTGATGACCGGCGCACCGGTGGCGGGCGTGATCCGAAACGCGGAATCCTTTGCCATCACCATGGAAGGCAAGGAGAGCCTGGAGGCTCGCGCTGTGGTGCTCGCCGTGGCGGGCAACGAAGGCAACGCATTGTTAGCAGGAGTGGGCGGCTGGAGTGTGCCTGACGTGCGAGCCTGGAACCAAACCACGGCATTCTGCTACGCCGCGGAGCAGGCCCCAGTGGATGAGCCCATCATCCTCTTAAACGGGGAAGGGCCGGGGGCCGGTCCAGTAAACAACGTAGCGGTGATGAGTGCGGTTTCGCCCGGGTATGCGCCCCCCGGCGCGCACCTGGTGGTGGCCAGCGTGGTGGGAGAAGCACCGCGCGAGAACGCGGCGCTGCAGCGATTGGACGACGGCGTACGCACCCATTTGAAAAACTGGTTTGGCCCCGCCGTGGACTCATGGAAAACCCTCAAAGCCTATCCACTCGCCCGAGCCTTGCCCCAACAGAGGCACGCGGAGTGGGAGCAGGCCCCGGTGCGGTTAGGGGGTTCGGGAGGTGTCTACATGTGCGGCGACTACCGCGAAACGGCCTCCATCCAGGGGGCTCTCGCTTCCGGGAGGAGGGCCGCGGAGGCGGTGCTCCACGACCTTAACGGCCAGGGAAATGGGTAGCCTTTTGACGTAAGGGATCAGGTTTGCGGTAAAATCAGAGGCAGTTCAGAACGTTTCCCGCCAAGACACTCCTCAGTAGCTCAATGGCAGAGCATTCGGCTGTTAACCGAAGGGTTGTAGGTTCGAGTCCTACCTGAGGAGCCAAAAATTCTCTTAGACCGACGACCACATCACCGCACTTCCCTTTAGCAGCGATTGATCTATTCACCGCCTTTGTCATGAGGACCTCCGTGATGACCGGCGTCTTGACGGCTTCTCCTCTTTCGGCAGCAGACAGAGCGCGCCGCGCGAAGCAAGCGTCCTATCAAAGGTCACCCGCGCTAACTCTCCAAGCGCCTGGAGCAACTCAGCTTCCGATTTCGCTCTTAGAATTTTTTGCCCGATGGATACGTATTCCCCGTGATTTGAAGCCCAACACGACCTGCTTTGGCGCATCTGCCTCAACAACGAGATCTCCGACAACATCAACCCCAGCGACCTGAAAAGGAGCTGACGCGGACAGCTTGTCGTTCAATACTGCGATCGCAACCGAGCCAGATCTTTCGAGCAACGCCCGTTTCATCTGTGCATCTTCACTATGAAAGGCCGCAACACCATCGTCCGCATCGATCGCACATATTCCCAGCAAGAGGAGATCCGGGCGAAGCTCCAAAACCTGACGCAGCGCCCGGCCATCCACCGCCGCGCCGATGAGCGGGTTGACCTGACCCCCAATCGTAATGAGTGTCAGATCTGTCCGGTCAGCAAGAACCGCGGCGATCGTTGGATCGTGTGTAGCTACAGTCAAGCCAATACTCTTGGGAAGGGAACGGGCTACCGCCAGATTGGTGGAGCCTGTGTCGATAAAAACAAATTGACCCGGTTGAATGATCGCAGCCATCTCTTGTCCGAGTGCAAGCTTCCGGTCAACGGCCTCCCTCCTTCGCTGAAGGACATGCCCCGAGGCTGGAGAGATGGCGAGGGCTCCCCCATAGACGCGAGCGCACAAGCCTTGAGCGGCCAGGTCGCGCAGAGCACGACGGATCGTGTCCTCAGAGGTTGAAAACTCTCGAGCAAGGTCTGTCGCCTGAACCCGGCCATCCCTTCGGATACGTTCCAGGATCTCCTTTTGCCGCTCAGCCGGCATAAGATCTCTTCTTTGCATCCTCACCTCGACCGGAAACCAGGAGATAATTATGCACAAACACGCATAAACATGCAACATTGTGTATCATCGATCAGGAACTATGGCAACGGAAACGCCACAATCACAGCACTTTGAGGCACTGATCTTTGATATGGACGGCGTCCTTATCGATTCCGAGCCTCTGCACGAGCGCGCCAAACGCCAAGCACTCCTGGAGGCTGGGATCATGGTGCCGCAATCGCTGTTTGCGAGCTATACCGGTCGCAGCGACAAGGCCATGATCTACGAGGTCGCTGCCGCACATGGCTTAAACGAGGAGCGTCGCGCCGAGATCCTTTGCCGCAAACACGTTATTTACGAGTCCCTGGAACACACGCTGTGTCCGGTTTCAGGGGCTATCGAGTTTGTGCACTGGGCCAAATCTCGTTATCGCCTCGCCCTGGCTACATCCGCGACAAGCCGCAATCGAGAGACAACACTGAAGTCGCTTCAGATCGAATCGATGTTTGAAGTTGCCGTTGACAGCGCTTCTTTCTCTCAGCCGAAGCCCTCCCCGGAAGTTTTTCAAATTGCTCTAGAAAGACTCGGCTTAGCACCTACCGCGTGCTTGGTGATTGAAGACGCCGTGAACGGAATCGTTGCAGCGAGAGCAGCGGGTTGCTTCTCGGCCGGCCTGACAACCAGCTTTTCAGAAGCCTCTCTGCGAGAGGCCGGCGCAGACATCGTCGTTGGTTCGTATTCGGAACTGAAGGCACTGCTGGCTGCGAGAGAGATAACGGCGTCGGAACACCCTTGAAAGGGCTGTGATATGCAGATGACACAACCTGGTGCCCCGGAGCGTCGAGCAACGCGGCTAGTCTTCCTGCTATGTGGAATGGCACAGTCCTCGTGGGCTCCATTAGTACCGTATGCCAAGGCCCGTGTTCACGCGAACAATCAGCATTTTGGCCTTCTCTTGTTGTGCTTTGGAGCAGGGTCCATATTGTCTATGCCGGCGATGGGGGGCCTTGTGAGCCGTTACGGCTGCAAACGCCTCATTCAATTTTCCGCGGGTACCATCTTTCTAGGACTGGTGGCCGTTTCGGTGGCTCCCTCGTCAACTCTTCTTGCTTTATCGCTTTTTCTGTTCGGTGCTTCCATCGGAGCGATTGACGTTGTGATGAACGTGCAGGCCTCGCTGGTCGAAAGGCACAGCGGTGAAAACCTGATGTCTGGTTTTCATGGCCTCTATAGTGTCGGCGGTTTTTTGGGTGCATTGGTGATGAGCGGGCTTCTGTGGCTAAACACGCCTGCCGGAGCGGCGGCGCTCATCATTATCTTCCTGCTCTTCCTGCTACTGTTGCTTGCAAACCCGGCTTTGTTGCCCTATGGTGACGTCCAACAAGAGAGAACGAAGAGGTTCACCTGGCCAGACAACTATGTGCTCTTCCTTGCAGTTCTGGCCTTCATCATGATGCTTGCAGAGGGCTCTATGCTCGATTGGAGCGCCGTGTTCCTCGTAGATAAGGCGGGAATGGCCGAAAAGAATGCGGGCATCGGATTTACCGCCTTCTCGATTGCGATGACAATAAGCCGATTCGGCGGGAACCATATCATTCAAAAAATCGGACGCAGATGGACGATTACGGCAGGTGCGTTGATCGCAGCCGGTGGCTTTTTCGTGGTCACGTTGCTGGCGAATCCCGCCGGTTCGGTATTTGGGTTTGCAATGATTGGGCTGGGCGCAGCTAATGTGGTTCCCTTAATCTTCTCTCTCGCTTCAGAGTCGCGAGGGGCGCTCGGGAGCAATATCTCGTTCGTCTCGTCGATCGGCTATACCGGGATTCTCACTGGTCCCGCCGTGATCGGATTCGTTACGCATTCCAGGGGATTTGGAGTCGCCTTTGGTGGAGTCGCCTGCCTGTTGATTCTGGTTGCTCTCGCGGGCGCGATCGCTGTCCCGAGCCAGGTCCAAATCCCGGTTCAGGGAGAACCGGCTGTAGTCGACAAGCGAAGATCACATCGGGCGAAATCAGCCCCGTAGAAGCAGCAGATCGGTGGTCTTGATATGCGAAAAAGTTCGTGGAGTCCAAGGAGTCCTAATAAACAACTGCTTGGTGATTGAAGACGCCGTGAACGGAATCGTTGCAGCAAGAGCAGCGGGTTGCTTCTCGGCCGGCCTGACCACCAGCTTTTCTGAAGCCTCCCTGCGAGAGGCCGGCGCAGACATCGTCGTTCGTTCGTACTCGGAACTCAAGGCACTGCTGGCTGCGAAAGAGATAACGGCGTCGGAACACCACACTCCATCAC
>JBAVQC010000067.1:0-10879 GCA_049693715.1 Acidobacteriaceae bacterium
CAAAAGGGTTTAGCGAGAATGGGGCTCTGGTGCCTGGAGCAGAATCGAACGCATCAGGGGCCCATGACGTCGTTTGCGAGGGACCAAAGCGATTGGCGAAGGCGGACTCGCTGCGGTCAAAGATTGGGCTGGGGATTGGGTTGGGGGGTGTGCCGGGAGGCGGAGGCGCGTCCTGGGCGGAGTTGGGCGTGGTTTCGGGCTCGGCTAGGCCAGAATCGTCTTCTTCTTGCGCAAGTGCAGGGTCTGGCTCGGGATCGATGGTCTTCTCCTGCTGGCGGCCAAGCCCCACGGCAGGGCGGGTCGGGCACGCTGCGGGATAGATTTCCGCGTGGGGGAGCGGAGGGGTGGATTTCTTCTCCGAGGAGGCGGCGCGCCGGTCAGGGATGAGGCTTTCGATGGCCACGATCATTGCGATGGCCTTGACTTGGCCGGTGATGCTGCCACGGGTTATTTCGGGGCTCAGTTTGGCGATTTCCCAGAGACGGTCCAGGACCTGTTCGCGGCGCTGTTCCTGGCGGCGCAGTCTTTCCGATTCTTGGTCGAGGAGCTGTTGCTGCATGGCGGCACGGTGCTCGAGCATGTAGGCGCGGACACGGGGCTTGGCTTTGGTGTAGGCGGCGGTGTCGGGGTTGAGGCCCGCGGCCTCGGCGGCATCGCGGTCGTTCAGGGTTCCAGAGAGGACGAGGAGGGCAAAGGCCATTTCCTGATCGGTGATGAGGTCGCTTACTTTGTTTTTGGGCATAGGTGGCTCCTTGGAGTTGTTGAAAGAGAAGATAGGGATACGGGTTCCCAGAGCACTTTCGCAAGTAACTGCGTTCTGGCATTGGTCGTGTGGTTCGGTTTTTAATGGAGATAGATACGAAAAAATCTGCCGGTTCATCGCATCGCTTCGCAGCGATTGCGAGACTGGTCTAATGGCCGGGAAGCACGGTTGGCACCAATAAAAAATCCCGCCGCGGCGGGATGCTGAAGAATACCTGATTTTTGACAGGGATCAGGTGTGACACCGGACAGTGTAATTGTCCTTCGCTCGCGTTTAGGCCGAAACTACTGGCAACTGCCGGCTAGGGAACGGACGCACGAGAATCTGCTCCCTACCGAAATCGTCTTCTAACTCTCAAACAGAATATACCGCTTCGGGATCTTAGGTAAGTGCCGGGACGTATTTTTGAGCCGGAGGTACCCTTTTCGGGGTATTCCATAGTTTCGAGACGACGCCTAGCGCGAGAAAAGCGCCACGGATAGAAGGCAAGGTGAACTAATGTTCGATCCCTAGCGCGCTCCGTTGTTTCAAAGTACCAATCCCGCTGGCGCGTAATCCTCGGTATCCGCAGAGCTGAGGACGAAGCGCGCGAGCATGCTAGTAGAGTGTCGCAGAGCAACGGTACTGTTGTACTCCGCTTCGCTACGGTCAGAGTTTTGTGGGCACTGACTTCCAATAGGTTGGCCGCCAGCAAATGTCCGTATCGGAGACGATCCATCCGGAACCCTGTCAATAAGTGCATCGGCCTGTCTTCAATCCAGACGAGGCAGGTAGATTTCCCGCGCAGACTCGCTCGCATTTTTCGTTCGAGTTGATTGACAGCAGTATGTCAAGACGATGCGAGATTCGCCGCGATATACTCCCGGGATGCGTTCATTTCTGGTTGCTGTCACCGGCCTCATGTTGCTGGGGGCCCAGGGGCCCGGTTCACAAACCATCGCGTTCAACCGCGTGGAAGTTGGCCAGCCGGAGATTTTCGTGGCTGCATCCGATGGGAGCAACGAACATCCGCTGCTTCCTAACCCCGATCGTGACTATGACGCAATCTGGTCTCCGGACGACAAATCGATCGTGTTCACGTCCGAGCGAAATGGATCCGCAGATCTTTTTCAGGTGAAACCCGATGGCAGCGGACTCAAGGCGTTGACAACAGATCCGGCGTATGACGATCAGGCTGCATTCTCGCCCGATGGTCAAAAACTCGTGTTCGTCAGCACGCGCGACGGCGGGACCGCAAATCTCTGGATCCTGGATCTGACGTCCCGCCGCATCCAGCGACTCACCACAGGCGCAGGCGGAGATTTTCGACCGTCATGGTCTCATGACGGAAAATGGATTGCGTTCTCGTCAGGACGCGGAAAACCTATGCCGTTCAGCGAGGGCCGGTGGGAGCGCCTTCAACTGGCCGATCTTTACATCGTGCATCCTGACGGCTCTGGTCTGAAGAAGGTCCCCGGGAACCAAGATTTCTGTGGAAGTCCAAAGTGGATGGGAGACAGTCGTCACTTGGTGGCGTACTGCATGACTGCCCAACAAACGCTTGCAAACCGGATCGCAAATCCTGGCCCGGGCAGCGACACTCGCCTTATGTCAGTTGATACGATGACAGGCGCATCCACTGAATTGCCTGCCGTCGGCGTGAAGATCAATCCGTCTGCCCTTGACCAGAACGAGATCGGCTACATACGCAAGGACACGCCGGATGCCGGCATTTATTATCTGAGCGGCCGGCGGGGTCCACGAGGTCCCATCCGAACGGCGTCGTGGTCGCTCGACGGAAATCTCGTCGTCTTTCACAAACGTGTTCCAGGCACGCCAGTGCCCTTGCGAAAGGCTTTCAGCTGGAATTCGAACTACGAACTTCAAATCGCGAGCGGCGGCACTCTTCCATCGTTCAATCGGTCGGGGACACAGTTCGTAACGACCGGTTTCCCGAATGGCCGTGCAAGCCTCTCTGCTATCACCGTGACTACGGTGGCGACAGGCGCATCACAACTCGTTTACCAAGACAAGACCAGCAATGCACTGGGGGGGTCGTGGTCATCCGACGGCCGCGAGATCATCTTCGGCATTGGTGAGTTTGCGGCGTTTTTTGATGGCTTCCATTCTGAGTTTTTGAAACCGGGCGATCGCATCGAGGGCGGGGCCAAGGTGGCACTCGTCAATGCAGATGGAACCGGATTTGAAGAACTCACAAGCGGCGCGGGCAATAATGCGTTCCCGTCATTCTCTCCCGATGGAAAACGCTTCGTCTATCGGACGTTCAGCCGCGAAGATAACGGTCTACGCATTATGGACCTGGACACAAGGGCCGTGACAAACCTCACCGATGGATATGACAATTTTCCACTGTGGTCTCCACGCGGAGACCTCATCATGTTTGCGCGTCTGTCTGGAGGAGCCTACGACGTTTACACGATCAAGCCCGATGGCAGCTCTCTGAGACGCCTGACGAATGGGAGAGGCAATGACGCGCACATGGCATGGTCGCCTGATGGTGAGTATATTGCATTTGCAAGTTCAAGGATGGGCTTCAAGGATGAAGCAGCGTACACGGATGCGCCTCAACCGTACGGCGAGATCTTTGTAATGCGCTTCGACGGCACCGGCGTCGAGCAACTCACCGACAACCAATGGGAGGACGGTGCACCTGGGTGGCGGGGAGTTCCAGCGCGCCAGGTCGCAAGCGGGTCGCTGACAGCGCGGTAGGAACACGTCTGATGTCTGACGGAGCGGAATCCGCCTTTCGGAAGCGATCCCAAACGGTCTACAACGAATGACAAATCGCCATAAGCTCGTTTCGAATCAGACCCTGGGCTTGGGAACGTGCATTGGCCTGAAGGCGCAGTCTTTCCGATTCTTGGTCGAGGAGCTGTTGCTGCATGGCGGCACGGTGCTAGAGCATATAGGCGCGGACACGAGGCTTGGCTTTGGTGTAGGCGGCGGTGTCGGGGTTGAGGCCCGCGGCTTGGGCGGCATCACGGTCGTTCAGGGTTCCAGAGAGGACGAGGCGGGCAAAGGCCATTTCCTGATCGGTACTGACCTTTGCCAGAGATGCCGAGAGGCCGCCAGCAAACGTCCGTATCGGCGACGATCCATTCGGAACCCTGTCAATACGTGCATCACCCTGTTAAGCCGTCAATCCAGGACTACATTCCGCGGGCAAAGTATCCTTCGTCGAGTTCAACGGAATGATTCCGTGGACAGGCGTGCAAAGCCCTGCTAAAACAACGCTACTACTTGAACAGCAATCACTTAACGCCGCAATCGCCCGTGTGGCTTGTTGCCTCAGTGATGACCCCGGTTACCGACAGGAGACTCCACCGATTTCGGGTCGGCGAACTCACCGGGCAAGGAGAGTGTTATCGTTGCCTACTGTCACGCTGCTGGCGGTGACCGGGAAGTCGTTTTCCTTTGAGAATGTTGCCGTCCCCTTATGCGGAAGCTATGAGCGGTCCGCCTAACGATACGAAACTCCCAATGATCAGAAAGAGAGAGACGATGTCCGAAATCACAAATGGGAATGTTCGGGTGCTTCCGCCACATGCGGAATTGATCCAGTTGGCGATGGGCTTTATTCCCGCTCGGGTTTTGTATCTTGCGGCGAAGTTTGGGTTGGCGGACCTGCTGGCGGATGAGCCCAAGAGCGCGGCGGAGTTGGCGGGGCCAACCGGGACGCATGAACGCGCACTGCATCGGCTGATGCGGACGTTATCGAGTCTTGGCGTGCTCACCGAGGAAACAGGCGGCAGGTTTGGATTGACCGAGATGGGAGAAGCTCTGAAAGGGGGGGCTCCAGGTTCGGCGCGGGCCTCGATTCTAAGTTTTGGCGGCTGGGCGTGGAACGCGTTTGGGGAGATGGGCTATTCCGTTGAGAGCGGGAAGAGCGCGTTTACCAAGGTGTACGGAATGCCGCCGTTCGAGTGGATGAAGTCGCAGCCGGAAGAAGCCGCGCTGTTTGGCGAGACGATGATCGGCTTCCACGGGGCTGAGCCGCCGGCCGTTGCGGAGGCGTATGACTTCTCGGGCTTCGGGACGGTGGTCGATGTTGGAGGCTCGACCGGCAATATGCTGGTGCATATCCTGGGCCGGCACCCGGGACCGCGCGGGGTGTTGTTCGACTTGCCAGTTACGCTGGCGGAAGCGCCGGCATTCCTGCGAAATCACGGGATGGAGGAGCGCATTGCGATTGAGCCTGGCAGCTTCTTTGAAAGTGTGCCGGCGTGGGCAGATTGTTACATCCTGTCGCATGTGATTCACGACTGGTCAGAGGAGCAGAACCTTTCTATCCTGGGCCACTGCCGAAGGGTGATGAAGCCGGAGAGCAAGCTGCTGATTGTGGAGTTTGTGCTTCCCTCAGACAACTCGCCTCACCCAGGCAAGATTCTGGACATGGTGATGCTTACTGTGGCTGGCGGCGAGGAACGAACAGAAGAGGAGTATGGGGCGCTGCTTGCGAAGGCGGGATTGCGCATGACCCGGGTTGTGCCGACGGCGTCTGCCGCCAGCATTGTGGAGGCGGTCGTGGCTTAACGGCCGGGGATGGTGGGCGGAGTACAAGATTCTCCGCAGCGTGAGTTTCCTTGCGGCCCAGAGCCCTTCTCTACTTCCGCGTCTTAGCCATCTCCGGTCCCAGGAACTCCTGAATAGCAATCACTTAACGCCACCATCGCCTGTGTGGCTGGTTGGCACCATGATGACACTGGTAACCGACAGGAGACGCCACCGATGCAGCTCGACATGAGGCATATCCTGACAATCCTGCTGCTCCAGGTGCTGTTTCCGATTTTTTGTCACGGTTAATCTTCCAATGCCTTCCCATCATCTGCACCGAACGTACAAAATCCCCTCTGGATTCATCTCAGCGGCCCCTGGCGGATCACCTTCCAAGATCGCACTGTATTCGCAGAACCTGGCTACGATGGAAGACATCACCGTCGTCACTGTGCGGAGGAAATACTGATCCGTTTTGCTGATGGACGGATCGGTCCCGCTAAGCGGGCATTCTCCGCTGGTCTGCCTACGAATTCCCCATGAGCGCCAAATCGCCGTCACTCACCGACAAGGGAACTCGCACGCCACATGGCCGCACAGTGAGCAGCAATTCTTCGACATGAAGCCGCCTCTCATCCTGAGCGAAGTCAACTCCCGTTCCATCACACTGCGACGCTCCTCAGCGTAACCGGTTCGTCTGGCCCTCCGTCCATCAACGCCCTCCCCCACCTTCCTCTCTAGTCCAGTTCTAAGTCGCGGAAATTCAAAAAGCACAATTCAGTACCATCTGAACAGGAGGGGCCACGTGCGCCATTTGTCTAAGTACTTGCCTATCGGGCCGGCCTCGGCTGGATACCGTAAGAAGTCCATTGACTTGATCGATTCCCGGCGCCGTCAACTCGACGGGTTATCCGACGAGGACTTGAAAGCTGTAGCGAGAGACGCTCATACATTGCCTGAGACCTTTGCCGTAACGGCAGTTCTAGCCGAGCGTCTTCTTGGCTTCAAAATGTTCCCTGCTCAACTCCATTGTGCACTTGCCCTCGCCGATGGAAAGATCGCCGAAATGCAGACGGGGGAAGGCAAGACGCTAAGCGCCGTTCCAGCGATCGTCTGGCTGGCTCGCGCGGGCAACGGCGTTCACGTTATGACGGTGAACGATTACCTCGCGCGCCGAGACGTCAAGTGGATGAAGCCCATTTACGCGTTCTTTGGTCTTTCTTCCGGTTGCATACAGCAGAGCATGGACTGCCGCCAGAGGCAGGAAGCTTATGCCTGCGATATCACCTACGCCACGGCCAATGAGATCGGTTTCGATTTTCTTCGTGACCAGACGGCTCTCTACGCCAAAGACCAGGTGCATCGTCCGTTGGCAGAAGCGGTCATCGACGAGGTCGATTCCATACTGATCGATGAAGCGCGCATTCCCCTGGTGCTCGCCGGCGGAGAGGCAGCGGAAGCTACGCTAGCCAATCGTGTTGACCAATTGACTCGCCATTTCAAACATCCCCGGCATTTTACTTACGATGAGTACGCGCGCAACATTGCCCTCACCGAAGCCGGGATTCAGGCCGTGGAAGACGCCTTCGGACGCGCCAATCTATTTGCCGGGGAGAACCTGCGGCTGTTGATTGCCGTTCAAGATTCGATCCATGCCCGCGCCCTTCTCCACCGGGACATCGACTACGTGGTTCAAAGCCAGTCCATCGAATCCATCGATGAATTCAAGGGACGCGTGGTGAAGGAGCGGCGGTGGCCTGCCGGCCTGCACGCCGCACTGGAAGCCAAGGAAGGAGTGGCACCCAAGGCGGAGGGAAAGGTTCTTGCATCCATCACCCTGCAGAACCTGATTTCGCTTTATCCCGAGATCTGTGGCATGACCGGGACGGCAGCAACGCAGGCAGACGAGTTTCATTCCATTTACGCGCTCGAAGTAGAGGTGATTCCTCCAAACCGTCCCAACATCCGCGTCGACCTGCCAGACAGGATATTTGCCACCAGGCAAGACAAAGAGCAAGCTGTCGCAGCCGAGGTGCGGCGCGTCCACGAAACTGGCCAGCCTGTGCTCGTGGGAACGAGCAGCGTGCAGGAGTCGGAGCGTCTAAGCGCCCAACTTGCGGATATTCCTCACCATGTTCTGAACGCGCGCAACGAAGAAGAGGAAGCCGGGATCGTTGCAAGAGCAGGCGAAGTTGGAGCGGTGACGATCTCCACCAATATGGCCGGACGCGGCACAGACATTCGATTAGGTGACGGCGTGGATCGGTTGGGAGGGTTATTCATACTCGGAACCAACCGGCACGAAAGTCGCCGCATCGATAATCAGCTACGAGGGCGCGCTGGACGCCAGGGCGACCCGGGCAGTTCCCAATTCTTCGTCTCTCTCGAAGATGCCCTGCTGGTAAAGTATGGCATCAACGATCCCGAGTTCGACCACACGCCTGAGAGCATTCAGCGGCTCATCGAAGGCCAACATCTCGAGACTCGCAAATTCCTTGCCAAATATGAACATGTGATTGAGGGGCAGAGGCAAGCCGTCCAGCAAAGGCGGCAGCCTATCCTCAGCGGGAAAAGGCCCTGTTCCTCTGAGCTGGAGAGACTGATATCCCTAACCACCATCGATGAGTTCTGGGCCGAACATCTTGGGGTGGTCGCGGAATTGCGCGATGGGTCACAGTGGGTATCGTTGGGCGGCAAAGACCCGCTTCACTACTACCTGAAGACAGTTCATCAAATGTTCGAAGAGTTTGAACTGACCATTGACGAGGAAATCCTCAAGCGTGTGACGGAGACCCAGGCATCTGGCCTTAGTCCGATGGAACGCGGTGCAACCTGGACATACCTGACTACAGATCAACCATTCGGAACCATGCAGGAGAGGTTCATGCGCGGCATGATGGCCAAAATTAAAGAGTACAGGAAACGAAAAGCTCCGATTTGAATCCGGTTGGTCAGCATCTGTACCGCTGATAGGAACTCCCTTTCTTGAATCGGGTACGGCCTTTAGGCCATACGTTTAGCTGTCAAGATGAATCGGCTTCAGCCGCTGAGGGCTGCTTAGGCGAGCACAAGAGAGATGCCCATCTAAAGAGCGCGTGTGAGAACTCCGCTCTAGTCCCGAAGGGACTAGATTTGGACAAGTCTGGAGTCAGGGAGTAGGTCGCCGGGGCCGCCGGACTGCCCTAACCTTCCCGATTCTTCCATCTCCGCAGAAGAACTGGTCGGCGCCGTTGGACTCAAGGCCGGAAACCCCGTGGGGCATGTCGAGCCTCTCAAAAACTTCTCCCGTCTGCGGATCGATTCGCCTCAAGTCGCTCTCGTCACCCTCCCAGGTGCCATGCCAGAGCTCTCCGTCGACCCAGGTAACTCCGGTGACGAAGCGGTTGGACTCGATAGTGCGAAGAACCGCACCTGTTTCGGGATCGACTTGATGGATCTTTCGCTCCCGATACTGGCCCACCCAGAGTGTCCCTTCGGCCCAGGCGAGTCCAGAGTCGCAACCGCCCCCAGGAGCGGGTATCAAAGCGAGGACACGGCCCGTCTTGGGATCTATCTTCTGGATGCGATCCTCGGCCAGCTGAAACAGGTGCTTGCCATCAAAGGCAGTTCCGGCGTGCGCGGCGACATCGATCGCGCGCAACTGCTTTCCGCTCGCGGGATCGAAAGCGTTCAGCTTGTCTCCCGACGCGAACCAGACACTCTGGCCGTCGTAGGTAACTCCATGCACGCGGTCGATCCCTGGAAATGGACCATACTCGTGGACGATCTCGGCGGCTGATCGATTCATGCGTCCATCCTAGTCGCCGGGAAGGGCGGCGGGGAGTAACAAAGTCGTCGTGAATCCCGGTAGGGGCGGGGTCAGCCAACGGCGAGCACGGGCATAACCAAACGACTGCACCTTCCCTGCCCGGGCAAGGGAGTCGAGCGCGCGTTGCACGGTGCGCTGGCTCGTTCCGAGGGCGAGCGCCAAGGCCGAACTCGACCATGACTCACCGTCAGCGAGGAAGGCTAGCACAGGAGCGTGCTCCTCATCCACAGGCCATGCCAGCACCGCGACCTCGCGAGCGCCGCCAGGGGAGAGTGCGAATCCCCGGCTGGTTGCGGTGATGCCGGCCAAAGGTTGAAGCAGCCTGCGCAGACGCCCGATCTCAACACGCAACCGCGCGCGATGCGATTCGTCCGCAAGCCTGGCTCCAAATGCCCGGGCGAGGAGCACGTCTCTTGGCACATCGCCGGGCCATCCTTCTCCCAGTGCGCGTGCGAGCGCGAACAATACCGGACGTCCGGTGATGGAAATGACCGTGCCTGCGCTACGCACGACGTGACGGCACGCGTCCACGACGAGCGATTTTGATGCCAGCAACGCTTCCACTTCTTCGAGCCGGAGGAGCCGTTCCTCGCCATGGGAAATAAGGCGTGCTGCCGGGGTGCTCAGGAGGA
Source organism: Acidobacteriaceae bacterium (assembly GCA_049693715.1). Classification (GTDB taxonomy): domain Bacteria; phylum Acidobacteriota; class Terriglobia; order Terriglobales; family Acidobacteriaceae; genus PALSA-350. The sequence goes on from JBAVQC010000067.1 coordinate 9,698, forward strand.
GATATGCGCTTTCCAATTCTGCCGTCAGGGCGGGGATACTTGCTTGACGCGCGGCGCGTTCAGCTCGGGCAAGCGCAGCGCGGGCGTCCTGCGTCTTGAGACGGCGAATCGCGATGCCGGCGACGGCGAGTTCGTGAGCGGTCCTCCACGCGGGCGGGAAAGGCGCCGGATCGAGCAGAGCGATCGCCCGCTCGGCTTCGTTCAGGCGCCCGACCAAGAGGAGCCGCCGGATCTCGAGATGGCGGGCATGCGCCGCATTCAAGCGGTCACCATGCTTTTCGAGCGTTTTGCGGGCGGCGTCGAGCATTTTCGGGGGCCAGCCCAGATCGCGCGAGGCAAGCGCGATTTCAGCCTCGGCGACGACACATCGCGCGCGGGCAATTGCCTCTTTCGGCCCGAAGGCACGCGCCGCACTTCGCAGGAGAACCTTCGCGCGGGTGAGATCGCCGAGCTGCGCCATGGCAATTCCTCGAAGAGCGAGCGCAGGCGCATCGTCGCGCAGTGCGACTCGCTTCAGTGCGCCGAGAGGATCGCCCGCCGCGAGCGCATGGGCTGCAGCTGTGATCATTGAATCCATCAGAATCCCGCCACACTTGTCACTCCCACCCTCTCGCTACCCGGTGCTAAATATATCCCAAGAGCACCAACGACCCGGTGCTACGAAAGACATTGGATAGAGGGAAGACATGTTCTCCATGACTTCGAAGAGTGACCGGAAGCCGGGTACGATGAGTTGCTGCAGGGTCCAGATGGGCCGGCGGTGGTGGCAAGGTACGAGCGGATGTGTGGGCTCGGGCGCACTGCTGGTTCTGCTGCCGAAATGTCCGATGTGTCTTGCGGCGTATCTGACTTTGTGGACGGGGGCCAGCGTGGCGATGCCCGTCGCGACGCACCTGCGCCCGATGATGGCGATTTTGTTCCTGGCCTCGGCGCTTTTGCTGGGCTTCCGGTGGCTGGTGCGGACGCGTTCGGAGAAGGAAGCGGTGAGTAAGGTGGAGACAGGAGTCTTCGATGCTGAGGTTCATTGAAGTGCGAGGGTGGTGGGTGAGAACCGAAAACATATCCACGAAAGGTCCGTGGAACCGCAGGTCCCTCCGCTCCGCTACCCCGAATTTCCTGTAAAAGTTGGTGGCGTTGTCGAACATCATGCGCCTTTCCTTGAGAGAAAGGCGCACACGCGGC
>JBAVQC010000068.1:0-28594 GCA_049693715.1 Acidobacteriaceae bacterium
GTACCAGCGTTGCTGCGGCACGCGGTGTGTCATGGCAATTGCTGAACGTCATCAGGTTGCTGAAACTGACTCGTGTGTGGATCGACGAAATCGAAGAGGCCGCCAAGAAGTGGACACGGCAACAGCGCTCGAATCCGAACATTCGATCTTAACCCTTGGCTGTAAATAAAACTACGATTTGCTCGAACACGTGTATGTCCCTCTAACCTGAGATCGTAATATCGCTACAATATTATTGCAATATTTCTCTATTATTTCTAGGTATTATGATTAGAAGCGCTTCGCCATAGAATGACGCTTTCACGTACCGCAAGCGATCATGGCAATATGGTTTGAGAGGGCGTAGCGATGGACGACATGCAAATCACGCTTGAGCCTGGCAAGCGATCCGGACAACCTTGCATCCGTGGCCTTCGTATCACTGTGTGGGATGTGCTCGCTTGGCTGGCAGCCGGGAAGAGCCAGAAAGAAATTCTCGCCGACTACCCCGAGCTAGAGCCGGGTGATTTTCAGTTGGTTTTTGAGTATGCCGCGCGCGTGGGGCGGCGAGTCGCTTTGTGAAGTTGCTGCTTGATGAGAACTTGTCTCGCCGCCTTATCGGCCAAGTTGCGGACCTGTTCCCCGGCTCCGTTCACGTTTCTTCAGTAAATCTACTGCAGGCCTCGGATGTTGAGGTTTGGGAGTATGCGAAGCTGTTTGCCCTTTGTATCGTCACGGCCGATGCGGACTTCTACGAATTGTCGATCACCATGGGAGCTCCTCCTAAGGTGGTGTGGTTGAAAGGTTGCGATTATCCAACGTCTGTGGCTGCTCAGCTCATTCGTGACCAGGCCATTCGAATTACCGAGTTCCTGGAAGACTCAGAGCGGGCTGTCTTGATTTTGACGCCTTAACGGGATATTCACCTACCGGGAAAGGACGTAAGCGAGAGAGACGAAACTACGATTCGAATTTTGGCAGGCGGACCCACTTGAGCGTCTTGCCCAGCTTTTCGAATGCCGGATCGGCGGATACGAGCGTCGCTTTCAACGTCAATGCCAGCATAGCCGCAAAGCTGTCCTCGTAGCCAAGCTTGTACTTGTGCTTCATCTCGGCCGCACCATGGGCTTGCGCAGTATCTGCTTCGACCATCGTCACCACATGTTGAAGGACCTGGACGTAATGCCGGGCACGCGACTCGCCCACATGCTTAAGCAGAACGTACAGGACTTCGCCCAGACTGATCACAGACATCGATAGGCGTGCCTGTCCACGTTCTGCCTGTTCGAAGAGTGCACGAACCTTGTTGGTTCCCTGCCCTTCGCTGACACCGAAGTAGCGGAGCACCGCGTTTGCGTCCAGAACGTATTCTTTCACCGTCTGTCCTCTCGCTTCTGCTCCGCTTTTCTTTCCTCGGCCAGATCCTCTTCGAGGGGAAAATCCGCAAGACTTCCTTGCAGGGCGTAGATCGCCGCGTGATTGCTGGGTTCCAGCACCAGGCGGCCACGATCTTCCTGAAATACGATGGTCGTGCCTTCTTTTAACCCGTAGCGCTTTCTCAGATTGGCGGGAATCACAATCTGCCCCTTGGAACTGACGATAGAATGCGCTCTCATTTCACACCTCTCCGTAGGAGTTGTCTTACTAAAGTGTAATACATTTAGGTGTTCGAGCTGGATGGTTCGCCGCCAAACGTCGCGTGCAGGATGCTCCGTGCAGGGGCTAAAGCCCGGATTTTTGTTGGGCGTTTACGGCCCGACTAAAGTCGTGCCCTGATACAAAACCGAGTTTTTCCGCAGCCGGCTTAAAGCCGAATTCGTGACGCTGCAGTTATGTACCCCCTAAAGGCCGTACCCTTCAGAAAAGCGACTTTTCCTTGGAGGTATGGCCTTTAGGGCGAACGCGATTTGCCTTTCGTAGGATGATCCCCATTAAGGCCTACTTTCGCATCTGCTCGGCGAAACCGTAGCTCTCCTGCTATACTGACTAGTTATATGACTAGTCAGGAAGGGAGCTTTCTTCATGGTTTGGCCGGTTCAGGACGCAAAGGCGCGATTTAGTGAACTTCTGGATGCTAGCCTCCGCGATGGCCCGCAGGTGGTGACCCGGCGTGGCGTGGAAGCCGCCGTGCTGGTGCCTATCGAAGAATGGCGGCGGCTCACGCAGGCCGCGCGCCCTACGCTCAAGGAGCTTCTGCTCGCACCTGAGAGCCGGTTCGCGATCGCAGTTCCTGAGCGCGGCAGGCTTCGCCGCCGGCCAGTGACTGAGTCTGCCTAGATGTACCTACTGGATACCAACGTCGTGTCTGAACTGCGCAAGGTGCGGCCCCACGGGGCTGTTCTGGAGTGGATCAAGGGTGTCCCGGATCGTGCGTTGTTCCTGTCCGCTCTCACGGTGGGAGAGTTGCAGGCCGGCGCGGAACTAACGCGGAAACAAGATCCAACCAAGGCTGCGGCGATTGACGTCTGGATCGACCAGCTTGCCACGGCCTATGAGGTAATCCCCATGGACGCCAGCATGTTTCGGGAATGGGCACGGCTGATGGCGGGGAAATCGGATCACCTGCTTGAGGACGCGATGATTGCGGCGACAGCGCGGGTTCGCGGACTGGTGGTGGTGACACGCAATGTTCGCGATTTCAAGATGTTTCGAGTCGAGGTCTTGAACCCGTTCAAGAGTGCGTAAGAGACTTGAATCCGCCCGTCACCGCAACCACGCCATCAGAGCAGGACTTCCCGCACGCTGGAGAGGCAGATGCGGCGCGGTGTTAGGTCAATATCCGGGTAAGGCGAGCCCTGCAATGCCGCTAGCACCAAAGCGCCAGTCTCGGTGGTCGGCGAGTTCGCAGCCGTACGTTCGTCAAGGGCATCAAGAGCCTTTTCGATCAACTCATCGGCATCGTGGAACCGGCCGGTCCGAATCTGCATAGTCAAGCGCTGCACAAGATGGGGATTATGAATTTCAAGATTCGGTGACAGACGGACAGTGTGTCGGAGAAATGTTCCGTGGTCCTGACGACTAAATTCCCAACCGAAAGAAAGCGGTGCAGACGGGACGTTTAACGATTCGGTATGTCTAAGTACGTTAACTTCCCGTCTGTCAACTGCGCTGGCCTGGTTACCAAATAAAGTTTCTTCCGCTCTCGACGCGGCCCAAAAACCGTACTACTGTGGAAGTAAGTATTCACATGTCGGAGCCGTCCTGCCACGACAGCTCTGTTTGGCCATGCAACGGTGCGCTCTGCCCGCGCATATGCCGCCAGCCACCGGGAAAACATCAGCGCTTGTCAAAATGATGACTCGGGGACTGCAAACAGGAATGACATCAAGCGACTGATTAAGTCTTTCCGCAGTAGGCCTGCGCCCTCGAGGGCTTGTGCGGGGAGCGGAGTTCACCGCACAACAGGGTCCGCCCAGTGCGTGCTCTTGATTGAGCAGTTTTGACAACTTGGAAAATGCCACACCACCGGTCACTGGCACGAGTCCAGATGACATGGTCGCCGAATGGCAAACGGGACCTTCGCCAACCCGCAGCGCTGGACGGAGATATCGTCCCGTTTGTCATCAGGCCGATCAGGTGAAAGACGAAAATGCCCAACTGCTGTATAGCGGCCAGCCAGGTAACGCTCTGCCTATCCAAAGTATGGATCAGAGCGCCAAATGATCGGTATGCCGCCACGTGAGAAAAGGCCTTTTAGCGCTTTCTCCATGGCAAACCATCCCCGTCGGCAAGCCCCTCCGCGATCCAAACCCAGAAAACCGGCAAAACGCCGCCCCAATCCCACCCTTATGGCGCATAGGGCGCTTAAGGCGCACACTTCCACCCGCGGTCCAACTAAGCAACCGGGCAGGGCGCCCTACGTTATCGTTGAACGCGCCTTTTGGGGAACGGGTGGACAGATGGGATATCCCCCCGGACGAAACCCGGCGAGCTATGCCGCTTAGGTCAGGTCGCGGTTTCGTGCCGTCCGGTCACCAGGTTGAGTTTCCCGCCCTCCCGGTTCAGCCCGGGGGTTGAGCTATCTGATCCAGTTTCATCCGAGGTTTTCTGGACATCGCGATGGCAGGCACCTCGGCTACGCTGCTGGCGCGCAAATGGGAGAGCGCACTGCTGGTGAACGTGGACAACGACACGCTGCGCCGAGTCCTTAATGATCCCGAGGCAATGGCCGCTCTAAAACGTATCGAGGGGTGGCGCGCGCTGGGCGACCGCATCAGCTCAATCGGCCGCAAGTTCCTTGAAAATTGGGGAGGGATTGGGGCGCAACGCAGGTCCCTCCGCTCCGCTACGCTCCGGTCGGGATGACAAGGGGGGTGTGGTGGCTTACGAGGAGAGTCGTTACGAGAGAGAGCGAACCGCACGTCCTTCCACTCCGCTACGCTCCGGTCGGAATGACAAATGGGAGAGTCGCGTAGGGGAAAGTTCTGCGGCTCCCGGGTGACAATGGAGTGAGTGGGTTTTCGGTTGAGGATCGGTTGCATTTAAGCGTCGTAGGCTAGCATTGGGTAATGCTCGATGGCGCTCCGATCGCTTATTGGATAGGCTTCCACGTCGTAGTGCTGGTTTTGATTGTGGCCGACTTGATTGTCCTCGGCCGCGGGGAAGCGTCGTCGCCAACAGGCCACAATTTTCTGTTTGTCCTGTTTTTGCTGGCCCTCGCCACGTGTTTCGGAATTTGGATTGGCCATACCGAGGGGCGCCAAACAGGGCTTGAGTTTGCCTCCGGCTACCTGATCGAACTGTCCCTCAGCATCGACAATCTGTTCGTCTTCCTGCTGATGTTTCGTTCTTTCGGCCTCACGCCCGCAGCACAAAGAAAGGCATTGCTGCTGGGCATCGTGGGCGCCATCGTCATGCGCGGCGTCTTCATTTTTGCCGGCGTCGCCCTATTGGAACGATTTGCCTGGGTCCAGTACTTCTTCGGCGCACTGCTGGTGATTGCCGCACTGCGGCTGTTGCGCGGAAAAAAGACTGACAGCACGCCCGCACCGGCAGCGTGGATTACGCAATGGACGCAACGTTGGTCGGGCAACCCCAAAGCGACGTTCCTCTTCGCGGTCCTGGCGATTGAAATGGTCGACCTGGTATTCGCTATCGATTCCGTGCCCGCGGTGCTGGCCATCTCCCACCATCCCTTCGTGGTCTACACCTCAAATATCTGCGCCATTCTGGGCCTTCGGTCGTTGTACTTCCTGCTGGCCGGCCTGCTCGACCGGCTGCATTTTCTTCACTTTGGCCTGGCCGCCATTCTGGGGTTCGTGGGCGCCAAGATGCTGCTGGCTAAATGGGTCGAGGTGCCGGTGGCTCTCTCCCTCGGCATCATCGTGATGATCGTGCTGGCGGCCACGGCGGCTTCTCTGCTCTCTACGCGCACCAGCCACGCCTGAGGATTGCGATACGATGGACTAATCCGTGCGCAAGATTTCCGTCACGACCAAGTTCGGGCAATACACCGTTTCCGTGGGAAGCGGCATCCTGGATTCCTTATCGACGCGCATTCCGGCGCTCGCCGGAAACCCCCGCAAGCTGGTTTTTGTGCTGACCTCGCCGGAGATCTGGGCGTTGTGGGGCGAGCGCGTGGAAACTGCGCTTGCTCCCCGGAAGCCGATCGTCCTGTTTCTGCCGCCCGGGGAGCGTCACAAGCGCATGAGCCAGGTGGAACGGCTGACCACGGAGATGACCAAAGCCGGCGGTGACCGGTCCTCGCTGCTGATCGCTTTCGGTGGCGGCGTCACCGGAGACGTGGGGGGGTTTGTCAGCGCCATCTATATGCGCGGGATTGACTACGTGCAGGTGCCGACGACCCTGCTGTCGCAGGTGGATTCGTCGGTGGGCGGCAAGACCGGAGTCAACCTGCAAACGGGCAAGAACCTGGTGGGCTGTTTCTACCCTCCGCAGGCGGTGGTGGCGGATATCTCGCTGCTCAGCACCCTGCCCCAACGGGAGCTGCGGGCGGGGATTTACGAGAGCATCAAGGCTGGGCTCATTCGCGATGCGGCGCTCTTCCGCTTCATTGAGAGGCAACGCCAGGCGCTCGACCAGGGTGACTCGGCACCGCTCGAGAAGATGGTGGCGAGTTCCATCCGGATCAAGGCGGAGGTAGTTTGCCAGGATGAACGGGAAATGGGCGTGCGCATGTTTCTCAATTTCGGTCACACCCTGGGCCATGCCATTGAAGCGGCCAGCGGATACCGTGCGCTGCTGCACGGCGAAGCCATCGCCTGGGGTATGATCGCGGCGCTCGACATCAGCCGCCAACGCGATATGGTCACCGAGAGCGAAGCGCGCAGCATTGAGACCTTGATTCGCTATTTTCAGCCTCCGCCATTCCCTCCGGTTAGCTCTAAACGGCTGATACACGCTGCAGCCGGCGACAAGAAGAACCGGGCTGGTGTGCGCCGCTTCGTGCTGCTGCAGGGTGTGGGCAATGCGGTCGTGGTCGAGGACGTCACGGACGCTGAAGTGCTGGCGGGCATCGCCTACATTCGACGGCTCTCCGAAAGCAGCAAGTAGTCGTGGCAGCGGGAGCTCAACCCGACGGGACCGGGGATGAAGCCAGCGCGGCCGCAGCCGTGCGCTCGATGTTCGACCAGATCGCCCCGCGCTACGATCTGCTGAACCATGTGCTCTCGTGCAATATCGACCGGGTTTGGTGGTGGCGGGCGGCACGTACGTTTCGCCGGGTGCTCTCCCGGCGTGACGCGCAAGTTTTAGATTTGTGCTGCGGCACCGGGGATATGACCATGGCTTTGCTGCGGCGGCGGCCGAAAGATGGCCGCCCGGTGCTGGCCGCAGACTTCGCGCACCAGATGCTGGTACGCGGGGCGGCAAAATTCGTTCCCCGTGGAGCCGTTGCGGTAGAAGCGGATGCACTGCACCTTCCGCTCGCTTCCGGTTCCATCGACCTGCTGGTCACTGCGTTCGGGTTTCGCAACCTGGCCAACTACCGGGCCGGGCTGGAAGAGTTTTACCGCACGTTGAAACCGGATGGGGAGCTGGGCATCCTCGACTTCAGCGAACCGGGGGGGGTCATGGGTAGGCTGTATGGGCTTTACTTCCAGCGGGTTCTTCCTGCGGTGGGGTCGCTCATCTCCGGGGTCTCCGGACCGTACCGATACCTTCCCAGCTCGGTGCAGCGGTTCCCTGCCCCTGCGGAGCTGCTGCAGACGATGAGGTCTGTGGGGTTTGCAGAGGTTTCCTGGACTGCCTACAACTTTGGTATCGCGGGACTGTATCGCGGGGTCAAAAGTTAACCATGTGAGGTCGCCTGGGGCCGAGGGGATTCGCGGGCGGCGGCGTAACTCGATAAACTTAAGGCATGCACGCAACGGTTACCTGGCTGCATGACCAGCAGTATGATGCCGTGTCCCATACCGGGAATCACGTCGCCATGGATGCGGATGCGGCCCACCAGGGGGGCCCTGGTCCTATGGAAATGGTGTTGATGGGTCTGTGCAGCTGCACGTCCGTGGACGTGGTGTCTATTCTGCGCAAGAAGCGCGAACCGCTTACCTCACTGATTGTTTCCGCGGTGGCCGAGCAAGCTACGGAAGCGCCTCGGGTCTTCACCCATATTCAGCTTACGTACCACATCGGCGGAGGGGTCTCGCATAAGGCGGCAGAGGACGCGGTTTCGCTGTCAAAGAACAAATATTGCTCGGTTTCGAAGATGCTGGAAAAGTCAGCGACCATCGATCACGTGATCAGGTACGGCGAGCCGGCATGATTAATTTTTTTCGGCTGGTATTGGCGTTTTTGGTAATCGCCATGGCGGGACTGGTCTCGGCCGTGGTCACGATGCGTTTTGCCATCCATGGGGCGGAAGTGAGGGTCCCGGATTTGCAGGGGCTTACGGTGTCAGAAGCGGTGCACAAGACGGCTAATTTGGGACTGAATCTGGGCATCGATAACAAGTACTACAGCGTGGATGTGCCTGCGGGCCGGGTGCTGGCACAGGCACCCCTGCCAGGCGCGATTGTCCGGCGGGAATGGCGTATGCGGGTGACCGAGAGCCTGGGTCCTCAACGGGTGGCGATTCCCAAGGTTGTGGGGCAGCAGGAGCGGGTGGCGGCGATTGAAGTACGGCGGGTCGGGCTGGAGTTGGAAGAGACGGCGCAGATGCCTTATAGCGGGGCGCAACCGGGTACGGTGATTGCACAGAATCCCCAGCAAGGGGCGGCCGGGGTGGAGCGGCCTAGTGTGAGTTTGCTGGTGAGTACTCCGGCGCCGTATTTGTCGCCCGCGATGGTGATGCCTCAGTTGACGGGAATGCCATTGGCGGCGGCGACGGCGCTGGCGGTGCACGCGGGGTTGAAGGTTGGACCGGTGCAGAATACTTATTCGGAGGCGGCTCCTGCGGCCGATGCGGATGGAGGGATGGCCCCCGCGGATACTGTGGATCCGGCGGGGACGGTGTTGAGTCAGAGTCCTGCTGCCGGGCATAAGGTGGAACCGGGGATGACGGTTACGTTTCGGGTTTCTCAGTAGACGTTTGGGGCGAGGGAGGGCGCACCGCAGGTTCCTCCGCTCCGCTCCCCCGGATTTCCTGTTGATGTTAGTGGCGCTGGCGAACTTCATGCGGCTTTCCTTACTGAAAGCCGCACACGCAGTTGTCTCCAGATCAGCGTGGCAGGAAATCCGGGTTCGCTCCGGTGGGGATGACAAGGCGAGGGGAGACGCTTCCAATCGTGAGCAGTGAATCGCTTTGCTTAACAAGCACTCTCGGTGGAAGCCCGCGCCTCCCCCTTGTCATCCCGACCGGAGCGTAGCGTAGCGGAGGGACCTGCGGTTCCGCGGACCTTTCGTGAGAACCTCGTCCTAGTCCTCTGCCACCGTGCTACTCGGCACTTTCGATCAAGTGGTAGATCTGGGCTCCGTATTTCTCCACGGTGCCCATGCCGATGCCGGGCACCGCAAGCAGATCGGAATCCGTCGTGGGGCACGAGCTGGCTATATTGCGCAAGGTACGATCGCCAAAGATGCGGAAAGCCGGCATCTTCCTCCGCTTTGCCTCGGTCAACCGCCAGGCGCGCAATGCCTGCTCCAGGCGAACCTGCCGGTCCGGCGGTTGCGCGGGCTCACCCGCAGAACCCTTAGCCAACCTCGCGGGCGTAGAGGAATTCGCAAACTTACCCCGTTTTTTCCCCCGTTTGTCAGCAGCCGAAGGAGCGACCGCATCGCGCATAACGAATAGATGAGCCTGGCTCTCGTTGAACGTGAGCCCGGCGGGCAAAATGCTGACGTTGCGGTAGGGAATCCGCTTACCCTGCGTCTCAAACACCGCATCCGTAAAGGCGATCAACTCTGCCCGAGCCATCGCTCCCAGGACCTCTTCAAAATCGTCCCGGCTCATCTCGCCGTCAGGGTAAATGTCAGTATGCAGCTTCCCCGTAGACCTGGCAGAAATCCCGCGCAGCTTCTGCAAAACCCGATCGCAGGCGATTCGCTCGGCATGCGCCGCAGACCGGAATCTCTGGGCAACACAATCGACAGGTGCGCAAAAGTCGCAGATGCCGCAGCCCGCGCCGCTGTCTGAAGTATCCCCAAAGTGATGAACCAGGGACCTCATGCGGCAATGATGGCCCTCTGCGTAGCGGATGATCGCTTCCAGCTGATCTTTCTTCTGGTCCCCCTGCAGGGTGTAGGAAGCTCGCCAGTTATCCACCCCAAGACTTACATTCTCAGCAAAGTCCACCACGGCGCCTTTGTGGATCCATAATTTTTCCAGCGCCTTGTCGAACACGTCCTCATCCATCTTGATCAGCTTGCGCACCGCGTCTTTACCTTGCGGTTGGTCCCGAAGCTTGGCAAAAATGCGATCCAGCAACGCAACCGGCGGATAATCGCGACCGATAAAAAAGTCGTGAGTATGACGATCGGCATACGAATACATGAGAATGGCGCGGCTGGGCTTTCCATCACGCCCGGCGCGGCCAATCTCCTGGTAATAGCCCTCCAGGCTGCCAGGAACGGCGGTGTGAATCACGGTGTGGACATCGGCTTTGTCGATACCCATCCCAAAAGCCGTGGTGGCAACCATAACGTCCAGCTTTCCGGACATGAATTCTTCCTGCACCCGCCGTCGCCGATGGGCGTCGAGACCGGCATGGTAGCCGGCCACGCGAAATTCACGACCCCACGCCGAGGACAAAGCTTCCGCCTGCTTGCGGGTTGGTGTGTACACAATCGCCGGCCGATTGCCAGCTTCAAGCAAGATCGACCGCGCCAGCCCAGGCCGATTGGAAGGCAGCGCCTCCACAATCTCGATGCCGATATTCTCCCTACGGAACCCGTGGATGAAGTGCTTGACCGTGGCCAGCCCGAGTTGGGTTGCGATGTCTTTCTGTACCAGCGGGGTCGCGGTCGCGGTAAGCGCCAGCACCGGCGCGGGCCGGAAACTCGGCAAGTACTCGCCCAGCATGCGGTAATCGGGGCGGAAATCGTGCCCCCACTGGGAGATGCAATGTGCTTCGTCGATGGCAATGAGCGAGGGCTTGCGTTTTGCCAGCATCTGCGGAAAGCCCGGCACGCGAAGCCGCTCGGGAGCGATGAATAGAAACTGAAGGTTGCCCTTCATGTAATCCACGCAAGCCTGCCGGGAACTCTCGCGATCGCGGCCGGAGTGTATGCACTCGGCCGATAGGCCAAGTCGCTTCAGTTTGCCCACCTGGTCGTCCATCAAGGCGATCAACGGACTGATGACCAGCGTCGTTCCACCCCGCGCCAATCCCGGCAATTGATAGCACAGCGATTTACCCGAGCCCGTCGGCATCACCAGCAGCGCATCCTCTCCTGCAGTCACTGACTGGCAGACCGCCTCCTGGTTCGGGCGGAAGCTGGAAAAGCCGAAGACGGTTTCGAGCAGTTGGCTGAGGCTGGCGTTGCTGGGGATTGCTTTTGCCCCAGGAAATTCTCCGCTGGTTGCCATCTCCGCCGGGCCGGGGGATTCTGAAACCCGGGCCGCAGGCCGGGTCACGGGGGTTGTTTGACTCACCCGCCCCACCACGGACCGCACGTAGTCGCTGATGCGTTCCAAAAAGGGATCGAGCTGCGCCTCACCGTGCTGGATACGATTGAGAAACGCTTCCCATTGTCCGGTCATCGCCGGGCTTTTCACTTCCGGATGCACCACTTCGATCAGGTGTATCCCTTTGTCGGTGGCCTCGAGGCTTTTGCCGGTTCGCGTGACGTAACCTCGCTTCAACAGCACTTCGATGATGGCCGCCCGGGTAGCGGGGGTGCCCAGCCCGGTTTCCTTCATCGCGTCCGATAGCTCTTTCTCATCCAGACTCTTGCCCGCCGTCTGCATCGCGGTCAGGATGGTCGCATCGTTAAATCGTTGCGGTGGCCGGGTCTTCTTCTTTTGCGCTTCTATCTTGATTACGTTCTGTGCCTGACCCTCGGCCAGCGTCGCCGGTAGCGCCTGATCAGCTTCGCCATCTTTCTTCGGGTCCCGCCTGCGCGCGTCGGCTCCGGGGTCAAGAACCTTCCAACCCATTTGCCGCACCACGGTACCCGTGGTGCGATACCGGTCCACAGTGGGTTCCGTCCTCGTACGGATGGCTGTAATCACCGTCGTCACTTCCTGCAAGTGCTCTGCATGCCACAGCATCAGCAGCCGCCGGCAGACCAGGTCATAGATCTTGCTTTCTTCGTCGGAGAGCCTGTCCGGCTGCATTACCACCGCCGTAGGGATAATCGCGTGGTGGTCGCTGACCTTGCTGTCGTCCACGTAGCGTTTGCCCAGGGCACGCTCTCCGGTTCCCGGAGCCAGGTGCTCCTGATACCGGCCCGAAATCACACCAACAATCCTGGGAATAGTGGCCGCGATATCGGTCGAGAGGTGGCGGCTGTCAGTCCGTGGATAGCTGATGAGTTTGTGCTGCTCATAGAGAGCCTGGGCCACATCGAGCGTTTTTTGCGCGCTGAAGCCGTAAAGGCGGTTGGCATGCCGTTGCAACTCCGTGAGGTCGTAGAGCAGAGGTGGTGGCGTACGCACGGTCTCCGCGGTGAGCGACTCGATGGCGGCTTGTCCGGCGCGCGCCCGCGCCATGATTTGCTCGGCTTCCTGTCCGTCCGCAGCCAACCGGCTGCTTTCGTTGCTCTTGATTTCAGGACGGAACCAGGTGCCTTCGTACGGTTGTTGGGCTTGGGCGGCCTGGAAAGATGCGACGACGTGCAGATAATCTTCGGGCACGAAACTGCGCAGGGCGAGTTCTCGCTCGACGATCATGGCCAGGGTCGGGGTCTGCACCCGGCCAACAGAAAGCTCTTCGTTGTAGACGATGGAGTAGGCGCGAGACAGATTCATGCCCACCAGCCAATCGGCCCGGCTGCGGCCGCAGGCTGCATCCGCCAGCCGGTCGTAGTCGCTCCCCGGGCGAAGGCTGGAAAATCCCTTGCGGATGGCGTCCGGTGTCAGCGAAGAAATCCACAACCTGCTAAACGGCTTTTTACTTTTGGCCGCCTCATAGATGTAACGAAAAATCAACTCTCCTTCACGCCCGGCATCGGTCGCGCACACGATGCTCGACACGCGTGGAGACATGAGGATCTTTTGCACGACTTCGAACTGCTCTTTGCTGCGCTCGTAGACCACCAGCGGCCATTGGTCAGGCAGAATGGGCAGCGACTCCAGGCGCCACTGCCGCCACAGGGGATTGATCTGATGCGGCTCCGCGAGCGAGACCAGGTGCCCAATGGCCCAGGTCACTACGTAGCCGTTGCCTTGCAGGTAACCGGTGCCCCTTTTATCGGCTCCCAGCACGCGCGCGATGTCACGCGCAACCGAGGGTTTTTCGGCTAGAACCGCGATAGTCCCGGATTCAGATGCGGTCATTCTGCTTCTCAGTCTACCGCGCCATCTCCTGCAGTAGACAGGCATAAGGGGTGGCATTCGCAGTCCCTCCCCTTTGAGAGCAAGATGAGAAATGCTTTAATCAACTGTGGACGTTTCCCTCGATCAGATAAGAAAAGCAGAACAGAGAATTCGCGATTTCATCTATTTCTCTCCTTGCCAGCTCTCGGCCGCTCTCTCTGAGGTTACCGGTCAACAGGTCTTCCTGAAGCTGGATAATCTGCAGCGGACCGGAGCCTTCAAAGAACGCGGTGCGCTTAACAAGATTTTGCTGCTGAGTGACGAGGAGAAGCGGCGCGGCGTGATCGCTGCCAGCGCCGGAAATCACGCCCAGGCCGTGGCCTACCACGCCACCCAGCGCGGCATCCTGGCGCGCATTGTCATGCCCCTGATGACCCCGCTGGTGAAGACTTCTGCCACGCGCGGATTCGGCGCCGATGTGATTCTGCACGGCGCGAACTACGACGAGGCATGTGACGAAGCGCTCAGAATCTGCCAACTCGAAGGGATGACATTCATCCATCCTTTCGATGATGCTGCCGTGATCAATGGTCAAGGGACGATCGGCCTTGAACTGTTGGAGCAGGTGCAGGGCCTGGAAGCGGTCGTCGTGCCCATTGGGGGTGGAGGACTGATCAGCGGCGTGGCCTGTGCATTGAAGGAGAGCAACCCGGCTATTCGTGTGGTGGGTGTGGAGACGGAACGGCTCCCCTCCATGTTGCGCGCCATGGAGCGTGGGAGCCCGGTCACGCTCCCAGCCGAAGCAACCATTGCGGACGGGATCGCGGTCCGCCGCGCGGGAGATCTCACACTGCCCCTGGTGGAACGCTTTGTCGACGAAATCGTCACCGTGGATGAAGAAGAAATAGCCAACGCCATCATGGTCCTGCTCGAACAGGAGAAAACCCTGGCTGAGGGCGCGGGAGCCGTAGCCCTGGCCGCCCTGCTGCAGAAGAAGACCTCACTCAAAGGGGAACGCACCGCGGTCCTTGTTTGTGGCGGCAACATCGACGTAAGCCTGTTAGCCAGGATTATCGAACGCGGTTTGGTTAAGGACGGCCGGCGGATACGGATTCGTGTCCATCTCGCCGATCGCCCGGGGGCTCTTCATCAGTTGACGAAAATCCTTTCCGATCAGCGGGCAAACATTGTCGAGACATTGCACAATCGTGCTTATTACGGCGTCAATTTGGGCGATACAGTCATAGACATCACACTCGAAACGCGAGGCGCTGCGCATATCACCGCGATAGGCCATGCGCTCGAAGCAGAGGGCTATCGGTATGAGCGTATCCAGTAACACCATAGGGACAAGGCCAATGCAAGAGTTTTTGAGGTTGAAACGTCTTCCGCCGTATGTCTTCAACATCACCAGCGAGATGAAGGCGGCGGCTCGTGCGCGCGGGGAAGACATTATCGACTTCGGCATGGGCAACCCGGATGGCGCCACACCGAAACACATCGTAGACAAGATGATTGAAGCGGCAGGGAAGACTGCGACCCATCGCTACTCCTTATCCAAAGGGATCCCCCGGCTGCGCAAGGCGATTTGCAACTGGTACCAGAAGCGCTATGACGTGCAGCTGGATCCATTGACCGAAGCCATCGTCACCATTGGCTCCAAGGAGGGAATTGCCCACCTATGCCTGGCCACGCTGGATCGTGGGGATGTGGTGGCCGTGCCCAGTCCCAGCTATCCGATTCACATCTACGGTCCGGTGATCTCAGGCGCCAACGTGCGCGCCATTCCGGTGCACAGCACAGACGACTTTCTGGCGGAGCTGGAGCATTCCGTGCCGTTGATGTATCCGCGCCCCAAAATGTTGATTCTGAATTTTCCTGCGAATCCCACCACGCAATGTGTGGATCTGAAGTTCTTCGAGCGTGTGGTCGCCCTATGCAAGGAATTCCAGATCTACCTGGTTCATGACCTCGCATACGCGGACATTGTTTTCGATGGATACAAAGCGCCCTCGATTCTGCAGGTGCCTGGAGCGAAGGATATTGCTGTCGAATTCTTCACATTGTCGAAAAGCTACAACATGCCTGGCTGGCGAGTCGGCTTCATGGTGGGTAACCCGGAACTAGTGGCCGCGTTGGGGAGGCTCAAGAGTTATTTCGATTACGGCACCTTCACTCCGATTCAGGTAGCTTCGATCCTTGCGCTCGAGGGTCCGCAGGAGTGCGTGCAGGAAATCTGCGACAACTACCGCAAGAGGCGCGATGTCCTGGTCAAAGGACTTAATCAATTGAGTTGGCAGGTGCCGATGCCCAAGGCAACCATGTTCGTATGGGCCTCGATCCCAGAACGATACAAAGCGATGGGCTCCCTCGAATTTGCGAAGAAGCTACTGACCGAGGCCAAGGTTGCGGTCAGCCCGGGTGTCGGTTTCGGGGAGCATGGAGATGAGCACGTGCGCTTCTCCCTGATCGAGAACGAAGAGCGAACCCGGCAAGCACTGCGAGGCATCAAGCAGATGTTCCAGCAAGAAATCTAATCTCTTAGCAAAAACCGTCGAGCAACAATGCTAAAAGTGTGTGGGCCAGCGACGAGCACCGTGAAGCAAAGCAACAACGCGCACCAACTGGGCTTTCACTCGGTACGCAACAATGTATGGAGTACTTTGTATGACCAACTCTCGAGTGCCATCAACTCGACCAGGGCGGCCCATCTCGGGAAAGTTTGCAAGCTGTTCAACAGCCCGTTTGATAATGTCTAACTGTTTTTCAGCCGCGGGTACATTATCGTCCGCAATGAAGTCAAAAGCGGCCTCGAGTTGCGCTGAAGCTCGATTGGTCCACCATATCCGCAATTAACGTGCTCTCGGTTTTCTTGCCCAACCCGCTGCCCTACGCATGAGCTCTTCATGTTCGATCACTTCCCCCGCATCGTCCTCACGAATGCCTTCTTCGATCAGAGTGCGATGGTATTCGTGAAGCGAAAGATACTGCGTAACGGCTTCATTGATAACGAAGCTTCTATCCCGCTGTTGTACCCCGGCAACGGTATCTAGCTCTTGGAGCTTCTCTTCAGGTAAACGGAACGTTATCGTCTTCAATGGCATGCTCATAGCATACAAGAGAATACGAAAGATTACACCATGCTAGTGAAAATCATGTGACCGCACCTCCAAATTACTGAAGGCCAGAGGCTGTATGCGCTTGGCCTTGATATGAATCACCCCGTCCTGATTCTGCAGCGCTCCCTCCACCAGAACAAATTTGCTGCGCGTCACCACCACGCGCTCCCGCTCATAAAGATCGGGAGTCACGATGACATTCGCAATACCAGTCTCATCTTCCATGGAGATAAAGATGAATCCTTTCGCAGTACCTGGACGCTGCCGGGCAATCACGCAACCGGCTGAGCGCACATATTCTCCATCCTGGTAATTCCGCAACTCTGCTGAGCTGAGCACCTTCATCGCTTGCAGCTCACGCCGGCGATAGTACAGAGGATGCTTGCCTACAGTCAGGCCAGTGCCGGAGTAATCCGCACTCAACCTCTCCTCGGTAGTCATTTGCCGCAGGGGCGAAGACGTCTGCTGTCCACCATGATGCGGCTTTAGCAAAGGACCGACCGGCCGCACTGCTTCTTCCACCTGCCAAACAGCATCACGCCGATGACCAATGCCATCCAGGCAATTCAGAGCGCCGATACGGGCCAGCAGTGTGAGTTCTTTTCGCTGCAGCAGGGGCACGCGCCGGGTGAGATCTTCTGCTGAGCGAAAAAGCCCAACTCGATTGCGAGATTCGACCATCGCCTCTCCTACCTCCTGCCGGAGTCCCTTGGCATACATCAGGCCCATGCGCAGCGAGCGCTCGCCGTTCTCTTCATGCTCAACCGTGCATAACCATTGCGAAACCTGCACGTCAATTGGCCGAATACGAAGACCATGACGCTGCGCATCTTTTACTAACACCGCAGGCATGTAAAACCCCATCGGCTGGTTGTTAAGAATGGCGCAGGTGAACGCAGCCAGGTAACGCACCTTGAAATAAGCGGAAGCGTAGGCTATCAACGCAAAGCTTGCGGCATGAGATTCAGGGAAACCATAAAGCGCAAAGGAAGTAATATTTTGAATAATATTGTCCTGGGTGGCCGTATCGAGGCCGTTCTTGGTCATGCCAGTGCGCAGCTTCACTTCCAGTTGCTCCATCCGCTGCCATGACCGGCGCATGCCGACAGCCCGGCGTAATTCTTCTGCCTCCGATCCGGAAAAATCAGCCACCGTCATCGCCATGCGCAAGAGCTGCTCCTGGAAAAGAGGGACACCCAGGGTCCGTTTGAGCACTGGCTCCAGTGATGGATGAGGATAAGTAACTGCCTCTTTTTTCTGCCGCCGCCGCATGTACGGGTGCATCATTTTGCCCACGATCGGCCCGGGCCGGATGATAGCTACCTGCACCACAAGGTCATAAAACTTGTCCGGCTTATTGCGAGGCAAGGATGCCATTTGTGCCCGGCTCTCTACCTGAAACATGCCCACCGTATCTGCTTGCTGCAGGGTTTCGTACACCACCGGATCCTGGGGCAATTGTGCCAGTTCGACGGGTTCCTCGTAATGCTGCGAGACCAGCTGCAAGCAATCCTGGATCACCGCCATCATGCCCAGACCCAGCAGGTCCACTTTAATAATGCCCAGGTCGGCACAGTCTTCTTTATCCCACTGCACTACAGTTCGGCCGGGCATGGAAGATCGTTCCAGCGGCACCACGTGATCCAACTGGCCCTGGCATATCACCATCCCTCCGGAGTGTTGGCCAAGATGCCGCGGAAGGTCCTGAATACGCATGCAAAGCTCAAGAAACTTGTGGATATGAGCATGCTTCACGTCGAAGCCTGCATGCAGAAAAGAATGTTCCAGGGTGTCGTTCTTTCCTTTCCACTCCCACTGCGACACCAGGCTGGATAGGCGGCCCAGGGTTTCAGGATCGAAGCCCATCGCCTTGCCCACTTCCCGCGCGGCCGATTTGCCGCGATACGTAATCACGTTCGCGGTGATGGCGGCGCCAAGCTCTCCGTAGCGGGTATAGATGTATTGAATCGCCTGTTCGCGTTTATCTCCGGAGGGCAGATCCAGATCGATGTCCGGCCATTCCCCGCGGCTTTCACTCAGGAAGCGTTCGAAAAGAAGGTCCATGCCGACTGGATCGACCGCGGTGATTTCCAGTGCGTAGCAGACAGCGGAATTCGCAGCACTACCCCGGCCTTGCACCAGGATGTCGTTTTTCCTGCAAAAATCGATCAGGTCCCACACGATCAGAAAATAACCGGCAAAGCCCAGTCTCTCAATCAAGGCGAGCTCATGCTCCACCTGCTTTTTGGCTTTCTCCAATAATTTCTGATTGTGTTTGGAGCCGTATCGTTTCAACACCCCTTCCGCGGTACGCCGGCGGAGAAAGCTATCCATCGTGTCGCCTTCCGGAACCGGATAGCGAGGGAATTCATAGCCAAGATCATTCAGCTCAAATTCCAACCGTTGGGACAGAGCAACGGTGTTCGCGATCGCCAGGGGAAGATCGCTGAACCTGCTTGCCATTTCCCGCTCGTGCCGCAAATGGCGCTGCTGGTTAACGCTGAGCAGGCGTCCTGCCAGCTCCAGGTTGGTATGGCAGCGAATGGTAGTAAAAACATCGAGGATTTCCCGATCGTACGCCGTTGCATAACGAACACCGTTGGTAGCCAGCAGCGGTAAATTGAAGTGATGTGCGATACGGATAGCAGACTGGTTACGCCATTCTTCCTCGCGCTCGCCATGGCGCTGCAGCTCGATATACACATTCTGCTGCCCGAAGACTCTGACAAGCTTTTCTGTAACTCTCACGGCTTCTGGTTCGCCGCCGCGCATCAGTGCTGCTGCCAACGGGCCTTCATCCCCGCCCGTCAGGCAGACGAGCCCGGGGGAATACTGTTCCAGGTCCTCAAGCGTAGCCGCACCTTCACACTTGGTGGTCTCGCGCATCTTGAACCGGGTAATCAGTTGACAGAGATTCTGATATCCCATGCGTGAGGTACACAATAGGGGCAGACGTGCTGGTTCAGGGGCATGCTGGTGCGGCAGCCATCCCGCCGGTGTGAGCCGCTTGCCCAGGCTCGATACAGCGATTTCCGCTCCCACATGCGCACGCACGCCGTGCTTATGGGCTAGGGTGTGAAATCGTGCCGCACCGTAAACCCCATTCCGGTCCAGCAGGGCCATAGCCGGCATGTCCAGCTCCGCAGCGCGCTGAATAAGATCTTCCGGTAGCGAAGCCCCTTCTAGAAAGCTGAATGCGCTGGCCGCATGCAGTTCGATATACCGCTCAGTCATACAGAGCCTCAACCTGCCACCGATCCTGCATAAGATCGCGGGTCAGGCAGCAACAAAGCGAGGCAGCGTCATGGCTCCTGGCTACCAGATCCCATTGTTCGAGCGACCACAGCGTCGGGTTCCACCAATCGCCGGCGGAAGACCAGGGTCCGTACGCGCGCTCTACGGTATATCGCTTCTCGCGGAAGACGAAAGAATCTGGTTGCCGGCCGTGTACGTTTACCATGACTATCTCCGGCGGACGTATCTGGCGCATAGCCAGGCGCTTTGGTCCCACTTTCCTGTCACTTGCGGTCGCAGAGGGCACGACAAAGGGCTCTATCTGAAAAGCATCCGGGCGATGGGTGTCTTTGAGCACCGCCTGGCCCACGCAGCCCTCGCCCACGATACTGCGAATCCGGGCCAGGGTTACATCCAGCCGCATGGGCTCCGGCACCTGGGGAGAAAACAATCCCAGTTGCACTTTGCTACTGCTGCCCGGTTCTGCGCTCAAGGTTAGCGACAAAATGGCTGCCATCGGTGGATGCGCCTGCAGGTCCAGATGGATGAGCTTCAGCCATAGTTTTCGATCGGTATTGGGGAGTGCAGGCCGTACGGTTCGAGAATGCACTGTACCCCCTTCCAGGCCCCTCTCAAGCCCAAGGTGGAGAGTGATGGAGGCCAGCGCCAGTATGCGCGACTGGGCACGCAATATCAGCTGATCGAGCATGACGCCGATGATGAAAAGCAGCGAATCGAGCAGCTCTACAGGCGAATCCAGCTCCATGTGTTCCTCCAGTGCGAAGCCGGCCTCGAGTGCGGTAAACAAATGCGCCGATTCTCCGCGTGCCAACAGGCGCAGTTCTTTGCCCGCTTGTCCTAGTCGCGCTATCAATTCTGTTTCCGCCAGGTTGCCGAGTGCCCCAAGGGTAGTGATGCCCCACATGGAGAAGGTCTCCGCATGCTCGGGAGAAAGGTCGAGCACCGTGAGCGGCAAGGGGGCAAGTGCCGCGCATTCCATACCCCGCGGTACGACACGGATACTCGTGCCGGAATGTCCCCGTGCCAGGCATCGGGCGGCATGAAAGTTGTTGCAGATCGCTATCGATGCATGTATGCCGATTGCCATTGCCTTCTTCCACAGGCTTTCGCCCAGGGCATCCGGTGACCCGAATAGCGTTTCTGTGCCGGCAATATCAACCACGCAGGTAAAGGAACTGTCACTGCTCCGATCTTCCACCCGTGGGGAAAAGGCCCCGGCACACTCCAGCAAGGCTGCACGCGCCGCCGCTTCCTCGGTGCGCGATCGTTGCAATACGGCCGCGTTAGGAAACATTTCCATTTCCAGTTTTGTCATGCCCCGGACGATTCCCAGGGCCAGTGCAGGCTCATTGAGCGAGCACACTTGTTCGAAGGGAGGTTCCCCATCGAACACCGCCACCGGTATTCGCAACAATTCAGGCCGTAAGCGCAACAAAGCCTGCAGAGGAAATTCACTGGCATCGAGGCATGCGTAGCGTGCCGTTGCCGGCATCATCTCGGTCCTGCCCAAAACGCTCTGGTCTGCCATGCTGCCATTTGCACGCTTTGCGGCTGCTTCCGCAGGGGCAATACATTGTCCTGGGGAAAGCGCTGCTGGCTTAACTCCGCTTTATGCTCGAGACCGGCAAAGACGGTCGAATCGTAGTCGTGTACATTTCCCAGGTTAAGACGAAGTACCAGGCCGGCGCTGTTCCTGGAGCAGGCGTGTTGCGTCAGCAACAATACATTCGCTTGTAAACGCTCGGCTGCAGCACGAAAGCGAAACCAGGTTGCCAGGGGAACGCGCAAAGCATATTCCGCAGGCAGGCTGCCCATATCGAGCACGATGCAACTGAATCCACCTGCCTGCAGCAGCAGATCGCTCACCCTCAACCCTTGTTCCAGGCGCGACCACAACTTACGCTTTGGGCCTGTGCCAGGAGGTACACCGCAGCGTATCCACAGAAGCCGCGAGAGGTCCACTCCCAGGGCCGCTGCGGATTCAGGGTGCAACGTATCGGAAACATCGACCCAGGCACATACCTTGCCTTCCTGGGTCAGACCGGCCACAAATGTGAGTGCCAGTGAGGTACGTCCGGAGCATTCCTGTCCCACAATCTCGCTGATCGCGCCGACAGGAAATCCGCCATGAAGCAGGGCATCGATCTCACGAATACCAGTGGGAGCAACCGGGGAGGGAACGCGCGGAAGGGGAGTCAGCGCCGAAGGGATTCGTTCCGCCAGATTGGCTTCAATTTGGGCTCGGAGGTGTTGCGCTGTAGGCATGACTAGATCTTCGCCTTATTTTCGCCCATGGGAGACCGCCGGCACCAATGGCAATTGTGGGAAAAGTCCCAAAATGACCGATAAAAGGATGAAAGT
Source organism: Acidobacteriaceae bacterium (assembly GCA_049693715.1). GTDB lineage: Bacteria > Acidobacteriota > Terriglobia > Terriglobales > Acidobacteriaceae > PALSA-350. The sequence goes on from JBAVQC010000068.1 coordinate 21,532, forward strand.
AAAATACTTAAAAATTCGCGTCCAGTTTCCTGGGCTGGCCTTTGAGCATCAACCAGTGGGTAGGAATCAGATACCCTGGCCTGATGGTTCGCGCCGGTTGTTGAAACAGCATGAGTCTTAAGTCCGTCTTATGAATAACATGGCAAATTGCGACTGTACCCCGGGCTTGGGAGATAATCGATTTGTATGGAAATTAGGGGCTGAATGATCCTGAGTTTTGTTCATTTCATCATCTTGGGGATGGCGGCTATCCCTTTGATTTATTATGCCCTTGCTCTTTTTAGCGCATGGCAGTTCTTTCGCGCTTCGCATAAGGCCAGGCCGTTGGCCGGCTACACCCCTCCGGTCAGCAACCTCAAGCCCATCCGTGGACTCGATCCCGATGCTTACGAGAACTTCGCCAGTTTCTGCCGTCAGGACTACCCGGAATACGAGATTGTTTTTTGTGTCGGCGACGCATCCGAACCGGCATTGCCGACGATTCAGAGACTCATTCGCGATTTTCCGGATTGTCAGATCCGCGTACTGATCGGCTCCGGCCGAGTGGCTACCAACGATAAAGTCGCCAAGCTGGCGCGGCTGACCGCAGAAGCAAAATATGAAACCGTCGTGATGAGTGACAGCGATGTTCGCGTGCAGCCGGATTATCTGCGCACCATCGTTGCCCGGCTGGCGGATCCCAAGGTAGGAGCAGTCACGTGCTTTTACGCGCCCGTTCCCAACGAAGAAAAAACCCTGGTGCAGCGTGTTCAATCCGTCGGAATGCTCTCTGATTTTTATGCCGGGATCTTAGTTGCCAGGCAATTGGACGGGGTGAAATTCGCCCTGGGGCCAACGATTGCCACCACGCGTACGCACCTGGCTGGGTTTGGCGGTTATGCCGCGATTGAAAATCGTCCCGCAGACGACTTGTTGGTTGGACGCTTGATTGCGGAGCAAGGGTATCAAGTTGAACTGCTGAACTATACCATCCAGACGGTGTCTGACTTTCATTCGCTGCGCGACCTTTTTCTCAAGCGCCTGCGTTGGATTGTGGTCATGCGCATCATGCGTCCCTGGGGGCACTTTGGGCTGATCTTTACTCTTGGTTTGCCATGGGCTCTGGCAGCGATTTTTGTCCAGCCTACGCCCGAGGTAGCCTTCGCCTATCTGAGCGCCTATTTCGCCTGCCGCATCGCCATGATGGAAGTGATTGGAAGGTGGGGATTGAAGCAGCCGGGAATTTATAAGAAACTGTGGCTGCTACCAATATGGGATCTACTCTCAGCTTGCATTTGGCTGGCCAGCTTCACCCGCAACAGCATTCGCTGGAGAGATGGCTACTACTACATTCGCGATGGCGAGTTAGTGCCGGTAGATCCTACAGCCGCGATCCGCGCAGCCGAAAAAGCCCCGGAGCGCGTTTAAGGAAAGAAGAGAACCGCAGATCCCTCCGTAGCCGAGGGATCTGCAGTTTCGCTGTATCCCCAACCAACGCTTACGGAGCCACCTTCGCAAACGCCGGCTTTTCCACTCGCCGGTCGTTTTTAGTGTGACGCCAATTAACCCGCGGTAGAAACAATGCCGTATCGATTCGATCCTTATACCGAACCGCAATATCAATCAGCGAATCCAAAAGCGAATCAGACAAAAAGTGCGGCGACAATCCAAGATCAATCAACTTGGAATGCTTCGCATTGAAGTAATGCTGTTCCGCCTCCACCCGAGGATCCGCCAAATAATCGATCGCCACCTTCAATCCCGTTTGCTTACCGGTCTTCTGTACCAGGTGAGCTAAATCGAGCACGGAAAACTGCTCTGTGAATTGATTGAAGACGCGAAATTCTCCCTTAGCTGCCGGATTCAAACAAGCAAGCTCCACACAGCGCACAGTATCGCGTATGTCCAGGAATCCCCGCGTCTGGCCGCCCTTGCCATAAACCGTGAGCGGATGGCCAATAGCAGCCTGTGCGCAGAAGCGATTGAGCACTGTGCCGAAGACCTCGTCATAATCAAAACGGTTGATCAGCGCTTCATCCAGGGCTACCTCATCCGTCATGGTTCCATACACCACGCCCTGGTTCAGGTCGGTTGCCCGCGTGCCCCAGATCTTGCATGCGAACATCATGTTGTGGCTGTCGTGCACCTTCGAGAGGTGATAAAACGACCCCGGCTGTTTGGGATAAGGGAGCACATCCTTGCGGCCATTGTGCTCGATCGTGATGTACCCCTCTTCAATATCGATATTCGGGGTCCCATACTCGCCCATGGTACCGAGTTTGACCAGATGACAATCAGGCTGGAACTCACGCAACGCGAACAGCAGATTCAGCGTGCCCACAACATTGTTCACCTGGGTGCCGACTGCGTGGTTGCGATCGATCATCGAATACGGCGCCGAGCGCTGTTCCGCAAAATGAACCACAGCCTCCGGCTCAAACGTCCGGATAGTCGAAGCGAGAAACTCATAATCCGTTACATCGCCAACGAACAGCTCAATCGACTTGCCGGTAAGTTCATGCCAGACGCGCAAACGATCTGCCAGCGGGCGAATCGGCGTGAGCGACTGAACGCCAAGTTCGTGGTCCCAAAGACGACGCACAAAGTTGTCGATAATGGCAACGGAATGGCCACGATTCGATAGGTAGAGAGCAGTGGCCCAACCGCAATAGCCATCGCCTCCAAGTACAGCAATTTTCATGGTGTCTCTCCTGAAGTACAGGTTCTAGCGTGCGCCTGCTATGCCAAGTCTAGCAGGGGTGTGCCAGCGCCCTCGGCGACTAAGACTGGCAGTTTTTGTGTCGACGCCGGCGTCGATTGAATGCGCCACTGCTTCATCCAGAGAAACAGGATCATCAAGCCCCACAAGTGATAACCCAGGTTGGCTCGTCTCTCCAGGTGGAGTTGCAGATAATTCTGGATGGTGTCGGCGCGGAACAGATCGGCGTGTTCAGCAAAGCCTTCGTTCAAAGTATTCAGCAGGAGTGGACGAAGAGAACCGCGGAGCCACTCGTGCGCTGGAATATCGAAGCCGACTTTTTTCCGATTGAGAATCGATGCCGGCAATTTGTCTTTCATCAATTCCTTGAGTAGCCACTTCTGCCGTGAACCTCGAATCTTCAGAGAATCCGGTAAGGTGGCGGCAAACTCAACTATGCGATGGTCAAGAAAGGGAGGACGCACCTCCACCGCATGGGCCATGCTCATGCGGTCTGACTTCACCAGGATGTCATCAGCCAGGTAGTACCGCTGATCGAAAGCAAGATAGGGGTACAGGCCATCCTGGGCTGCGATCGAACCAGCCAGGCCATCCAGGATGTTCCCCATAGCGCGAGGCAACGCCCGCCTCAACAAAGCCGCTTTGGCAGGCTCGGAGAAGGTTCCATTCCAGTGGACATGGGCCCGTTCCGGGGACAGCAGGCTGCCTTCAAGAAAACGTTTGAGTTTGTATTCCAGGCTGATCTTCTCATCGGAGACGGGCCAGAAGCGCAGTGCCTCTAGGGCTAGCTTGATCGCGGGCGCCGGTATGGTCCGCGCCGTCCGGGCATGCTGGTTTGCGCGATACGTAAGGTATCCCGCAAAAATCTCATCCGCGCCTTCTCCGCTCAAAGCCACGGTGGCATGCGTCTTGCACATGCGGGAGAGAAACCACACCGGCAGCGCTCCTGCATCGGCGCTCGGTTCGTCGGAGTAGTACGCGAACTGCTCGATGGCGCCCTGCAGGTCCTCTTGCGGGTTCAGGTCCAGCTGCTCATGGTCGGTTCCGTAATGCGATACCACGCGCTCGATATGTTCCGTTTCGTCAAAGCTGCGGCCGTTGAAGGAAATAGAAAAAGTCTTCAGCCGAGCATGGTTGGTGCTTGCCGCGTAGTGCAGGATGGTCGAAGAATCAATGCCGCCGCTCAGCCACACGCCCAGCGGAACATCCGAAAGCAAGTGTTCGCGAACCGATTGCTCCAGCAGAAAATCCAGCTCCTGCTTTGCGCTCTCGATATCGAGAACACGCGGCGCCGAGGCAGGAAGCTGCCAATAGGCTTCCGTGCGCACCTGGCCGTCGTGCCATTCATACCAATGGCCCGGCGGCAACTTTTCTACCCCATTCACCAGCGTCCACGGGCAGGGCACGTAGTTCAAAGTGAGATAGCAGTCAAGCCCTTCCATGCTCAAGCGGCGCTCTACTTCGGGATGGATAAGGATCGCCTTCAGTTCCGATCCGAAGAGCAGGTCGTCTCCGTACGTTGCCAAATAGAGCGGCTTGATGCCCATGCGGTCGCGCGCAAGAACGAGCCGCCGGGTCGACTTGCGCCACAGGGCAACCGCGAACATACCGCGCATGCGGGCAAAACAACCAGTGTCCCATGCCAGGAAGGCATTCAAAACCGTCTCGGTATCGCAATGGGTGTAAAACTTGTAGCCCAGGGCTTCCAGCTCAGGCCGCAGTTCCAGGTGGTTATAGATTTCGCCATTGAATACGATGACTGTGTCGCCATCGCTCGAGGTGATCGGCTGATCGCCTGCAGACAAGTCGAGGATCTTCAGCCGGGTGGCGCCGAGGGAGCACAAGGGGGAGGAGAAAACTCCCTGCTGGTCGGGTCCGCGATGAGTGAGGGTCGCAGTGGCTGCGCGAATCCGATCAGGATCGCTACTCCAGCCTTTCTGGGTAAAGCCAACAATGCCACACAAAGTGGTAACACCTCGGGAAAGGTGAAGGATTTCACCAATCTATAGTTATATCCCAAACATGCCCGGGGCTTGGATGGGGGTGCAATACAGCTAGTACAATCTGTAGCAAGGCTACAGGTAGTTGTTTGACGGCCGGGAACGCATGACGCCTCAAAAACCACTGCATCTTAAAACGTTTTTCTTGATCCTGGTGATGGTCATCGCGGGCCCTTTGGGGAATGCTTTGCTGAGCAAAGGCATGAAGCATGCCGGCAAGTTGGTCCTATGGCCGCCTTCCGATGCACTGCACACGGCCCTTCGCGTTTTCGGCGCTGGCTCCATCTGGCTCGGCGTGGCCTCCCTGCTTACCTTTTTTCTCGCCAACCTGCTGGTTTTAACCTGGGCGGACTACAGCTTCGTGCTCCCCGCGTCCTCGATGGGGTATGGCGTGGTGGCGTTGCTGGGATATTTCATGCTGGGCGAGCCGATTTCTCCGTTGCGCTGGCTGGGGATAGCCGTCATCTGCCTGGGCGTCTTCGTCGTTGGCCAGACCAGCCCACGCAGTCCCGAGCCCAACCCGATGAGCCCAACCCGAAGCTTGGAGCAAAGCTAGTTTGCTCGAGGCGATCCTTTTTTTCCTCATCGTGGTGGCCGGCACGGGTGGTGAGCTGTGTGTTTCCCGGGCCATGAAAGTGGTGGGAGAAGTGAAGGATTTTCGTCCCCTCGCGATCGCTCGCGTTATCTTTCGCGCCATGCGTGTGGGATGGTTGTGGGTTGGAATCGGCATGATGGCCCTGGGCTTTTTCTCCCTCCTCGGTGCGCTCTCCTTTCTCAATGTAAGTTTCGTGGTTCCTGTAACCGCGCTGAGCTACGTGGCTGGCGCCTGCGGGGCAGTATTCTTTTTGGGCGAGCGTGTGAGCCCGCAGCGGTGGGCCGGTCTGTGCCTGGTAACCGTTGGGGTCACCCTGGTATTCCTGGGCAATCGATGAGCGCCTTGCCCGGAGTTCGCAGCACCAAGAGCATCGCATTTCGCGAGATCGTGTTGCTGGCCATCGACTCGTTTCGCCTGAACCAGATTCGTTTCGCACTGACCGCGCTGGGCATGGTCATCGGGACCGCCTCATTGATCCTGGTAGTCACCATCGGCCTCTCCGGCAGGAAGTATGTGCTCACCTCCATTCAGAACATCGGTACCAACCTGGTTTGGGCGGAGTACGCCGGGTTGTCGGATGCCAGCGCCGAATCCGTGCGCGATTACCTCACGGTCGACGATATGCGCGCCGTGGAGCAGCAGGTCCCTGGCATTCAGGCTGCATCGCCGGTACTGAATCTGCACCAATTCTTCACAACCGGGGGAGGGAAAGAACGCGATGTTCTTATCCTGGGAGTGGACCCGGCATACGCAGACATACGCCGGCTCTATCTGGTCGCAGGACGCTTTTTCGATGAGCAGGACTCATTGACCCATAGCCACGCGGCGCTGGTCACGGAGAAGTTCGCCTCCATCCAGTTCGGCAGCCCCGGGGAAGCCATCGGCCGCACCCTGGCCATTTCCGGCGTTCCGTTCACCATCATCGGCGTTTTCCGGGAGCGCGTAGAGACCTTTGGCCAGTCGGAAATCGTCGACGAAACCGTGCTCATCCCCTACACCGTGGGGCGTTATTTCACCGGCACCGATGCGGTAAACCAAATCTATTTTTCCATGGCCGAGTCAACCAGCGTGCCGGAGGCCACCAAAACTATCTTGAAGGTGATCAAGTCCCGGCATCGGTCGGAATCCGTCTACGACGTGGGCAATCTCGCCGAGGTGCTGTCCATGGCGGGGAAAACGGCGACCGCGTTCAGCATCGTCCTGCTTATGTTTTCCATGGTCACCCTGATGGTCAGCGGGGTAGGCATCATGAACATCATGCTGGCTACCGTGCGCTCGAGGATTCGTGAGATTGGGATTCGCAAGGCGTTGGGGGCGACCTTCCGGGAGATTCAGATGCAGTTTCTGGCCGAAGCGGTGCTGATCTCGCTCAGTGGGGGAGTGGTGGGGACGGCGCTGGCGATGCTACTGCCGTTGGCGGTCGCTTTTTTCACCGACTACCGGCTGCAGGTTTCCTGGCTGTCGGCGGTCATTGCGATCCTGGTTTCCTGCGCCGTGGGTATTGCCTTTGGTACCGTTCCTGCAGTGCGGGCTGCGCGCATGAATCCTGTAGAATCATTGAAGTACGAGTAGGCAATCGAGCATTTTTTTGCGCCTTGCGGCAAAATTTTCATTGCACTTGTCGCCTCAGCGGTATATCCTAAAAGAGCGTCGAATACGATTTTGGTTCTCAGTTCGTTCTGCTTTAGGAGTCCGCACCGCCTGAAGATACCCCGATTGAATTCAGCGTCATCTCGTTACTAAGGAAGAAACACAATGGAACAAGGTACA
>JBAVQC010000069.1:0-4816 GCA_049693715.1 Acidobacteriaceae bacterium
TGGATTGCGGTTATCGCCGTGCTTTATGCTTTCCTGCCAATATATGGGCAAGAAAAAGGCTCCCAACCCGCAGCCAATCAAGAGAACCCCAAGAGCCTGCAAAGACCAGAAGAGAACTCCTCCTCCCCAGTCACGGTCAACGTGATAAACCAGCAGGCTCCCGCAAATCAGACACAGGGGGCCAAGCGTAAGCCGAAGGGATATTTCTGTACGCTGATTTCGGCGAATAATCTCCCTAGTTTGGGGCTCGTAGCTGTAGGGATTGGCGGCATCGTTGTCGCCGTGTTGACCCTCAAGACGATACAACGCCAAACCGCAGCCACAGAGAAGGCTGCGGAAGCCTCCCTTGAGCAAGCCAATCACTTGGTCGCCTCGGAAAGAGCTTACGTGTTGATCGAGACGGGAGAAATAACCGACGAATTCAGCTCCGACGAAAGCGCAGTAGGGGCCATGGACCTCCGACCCGTAATCAGGAATTTCGGCAAAACTCCGGCTCGAATAGTAGGGTTCTCCATTAATCGATCCGACATTTCTCGCAGGGATCAACTGCCTCCAGAACCCACGTATCGGGAGTCTCCTATCGTAGAAATCTCCCTGCCTCCAGAACTGGCCATCCAGCCAATGAATATCCAGATTTCGCTCCGCGACTTCGCAGAGCCCAGGCGAGGTAACACAACCCTTTATATTTATGGGTTTGTAGACTACCTCGACTTTGCGGAACAAAAGAGAAGGAGCCGGTTTTGCTTTATTTACTACATTCCGCGCGGACCCTCTGCCATGAAGCGAGGTTTCCATATGGCGGCAGAGGTTCCAAGTGCATACACAAAGAACACATAGGCACGCCGCGACGATGGGTGCCCAAAAAGCAAAATAGGACACTACCAACCTGACATCAAATTTGCCTTGTTGCCCTGAACCCCGCTTCCGACATTCATCAGGAAAAAGGGCACCGGCACTGAGCCGATGCCCTTCGTAGTCCTCTAGCTTCGATGAGACTGACGGTTAGGGCTTCCCCTGTCCAGAGAGAAAGTCGAGAGTGTATCTCACCGGACTGGAACTGGGTTGTCGCTTGTCGAAGATCAACTGGCTGACGATACTTTGGCCTGGGTTGAGGACCCCGTTCGTCGGCAGAAACACGCGAAGATAGGGGTTACCGCTGCTGCTGATCGCGCTGGCGTTTTCGAGCGTTACGCCTTTAGGGAGCCCCTGGGCAATGATGAGCAAGTTAGTGTCCACGATCCCCGAAACGTTGGTCGCAGTACTGATGTTCTTAATCGTGTACGTATCCACTTCCCGCTGAGCGCTGATATTGCGTGTCACCTGAACTCCCAGCTTATTGGTTACATCCAGGAACTCAAGACCTTCATCGCGCCGTGTCAGAGGATCGTTGTCGTCGATTGCCAATCCGCTGATAGGGAAACCGTCCTTTGCCCCCAATGCAGCCAGATCTGGACGAAACTTGGAGTAGGTAAGGTCGCGTGCATTCAGTGCGAAACTCGGCGTTGTTGAGTTCGGGTCATAGATAACGTGTGCGGGATCATAGAGCCCGTCCTCTATGAAGGCCGTTAAATCGTCGACCTGTTGCTCTGACAAGCCTAAACCGGCCGGGAATCCCGGACCGCGAGGATTCGTAAACCGGGGTGACAGCGTCGCAGCTGCACCCGCTGTTGGATCCTCCGGCACGCCGGCATTGAAGTACTCAACTGCTTCGCGGACGGTGGTCATGGTGCCGTTGTGGAAGAAGTTGTGCGCGTCCTTGGCCTGACGGAGGGTCAAGACGCGGAACCTGTACGCGTCGTTCGGGTCGTGAGTGACCTCTTCCCGCCCGGTGTCTACGGCGTGGTAGGGGAAGCCGTCCGCGCCCAGCTTACTGGGGTCGAGGACGCCGAGAGCCTGTGCTTGCAGCGCTCGGATCGGGTGGTCGCCAATTCCGACGTTGATGAAATTCTCGTCGATGAATGTACCGATTCCCGCTACGTCCGGATCGTTGAATTGTTTGTTGAAGTTCGGGCCGCTGTGGCAGGTGAAGCACCCTGCCCCGCCCGCCGTGGCCGGAGTAAAGAACAGCTTGGCGCCGCGAAGTTGCCGAGCCGTTAGAGCGCGGTCATCGCCGGCTATGAATTTATCGAAGGGTGTGTTCCGAGTGACGATGGTGCGCAAGAAAGTCGCGAGCGCCCGGAAGACGGTATCGTCGCTAACCAGCAGCGTCGGGTCGTTTGCGGCGTCGGCTTGGGCGGCTTCCACCGGGTATGCATCCCGGAACAGTTTCACGAAAGCTGGGAACTTCAGAAGCTCCGCCGCCTGGAAGTTAAGCATGCGATGGGCGTCCTGGAGCTCGAGCGTGATGTCTTCCCCAGCCGGGTCGTCGAAGGGGTTGAGGGAGCCAATCGTGGCTGGCGGCTCCCCGCCAAAGCCGCCAAAGAGAAGGCGGGTGTTGAACGCGAAACCGATCATGTTCATCGAGTTGCGTCCCACGCTGTCCAGAGCGTCGAGGCGGCCGGTCGAGTCAAGGGTGGTTGGTGTGGGCGCGTGGTAGTAGAAGGCCGGCGTGGTGACAATTTCGTTACCCGTCGTGGGATCCTGCCAGATGTCGGTCAAGGTCGGTAGAAAATCCACCAGCTCGTCGGTTTTGAATAGCGGTTCCGTCCTCAATGCCGGGAGGATGTCAGTCCGAGGCCGGCGGCGAGCGAAGAATGTTCCCTTTTCGTCAAAGTAGCCGCGGCCCTCGCCGCCAACGTTGAAATTGATCTGCTGACCCGCCTTGCCGGCCGACTCGCCGATATGGCAGCTGCCGCACCCTCCGGTCATTTGCGTTTGAGTGACAAGATTTTGGATGAATGGATCGGAGGCCTGCAACTCTCCGCCGAAGGCTGTCCCCGCGGGCAGGTCAACTGGCTGACCCTGATTTTCGTTGATGCGCACGGTCCGAACCGGGTCGTGGAACAGCTGCTTTCCAAGGTAGCGTTTCGCCTCGGTGGTCTGGTAGCGGTAGGGCGTGTGCCCGCTCCCAACGATCGGCGCGGGCACGGGAATGGCGGCATCCGTCGGCGGTACCGTCAACTTGTCAAGTCCGCCGACCTGCGTGGAGATGAACTGGCGCACCTGGTCGGGGCTCTGAGCATGGATCGGCACGGTGACTTGGAGCGCCATTAGCGCCACTAGCGCCACTAGTACTAATGACGAGTGCGGGGTTTTCAGAATCCACGCGCAACGATAGCTGCGCATACGATACACGTTCTCTAGAGTGGCGAGTTGCATCTGTCACCTCTTTCTCATGCCGAGGTTTTCTAAGTACGCTGCGTAAATGTACCCAAGCCAACCGAAAGCAAGTGTAGGCTCTAAGTAGAAGGTTGCGACCTATGAACTTTTTAATTCCTTATTCCCTCGGGAGCAGCTCAACGGGCTTGAGGGCGTGACGAGTTGACCCGCAAACGTCGACGCAGCAAAAGCGCCGCTTTGGACACTTGCGATATACTGCCGTGGCGAAATACCCATCTGTCGAGTAAACCAGTTGGTGAAGTTATTGGAGTGTTGGTACCCCAACTCTGTTGCGACCGAACCAACGGATCGAGCCGGGCTTTCGGAAAGCAATGCGCGGGCACGATGGAGTCGAACTTCAGACCAGTATTCAAGAATAGTCTTGTGATAGCGACTCTTAAACTTCTGGGCCATTTGGGATTGGCTCAGACGCAGCTTGGCACAGACGACCTTTACGCTGAAGCGGACGCTGCCATCACAACGGTCTATTAATTCTCGAACCGCGACTTCAACGCAAGACCGGGCAACTGCCGAACCGCATTCCGTGAGCGAGTTCTCGTGAAGCCTGGCTGAGCCGGCAATCAATGTGCGTCGTGTTTTGTTCATGGTCAGAATGGCCGCCGCCGACAAGGTGGTGCTGCGAGGGGTGGACCTCTTCAATGCTTGATTCGGATGGTAACTTTGTCCGAAGCCCGCTCAGATTCACCGGAATTGAATGTTAGCCTGCCAGGTCCGTCATCTCACTGACGAGATTGGAGGCGCTGTGATCTTTTTGATTTCGCACAAACACAGTTGCTGAGAACAAACAACTTAAGTACACAGAGATGCTCACAAAACCGAATAGAGTCACATCCTCCTTTTGTAGTCAGTGTTTTCGACTTGAGAGTCCTGGAGCACTTTGTGAGAGTTGTGAATCGAATGAAAGTTACACATATTTTCTTTGGCTTCGGTCCGCTGTTCAGCATCAGTCGCGCATGCGCGGTGTGTGGCGGCCGGTCGCGTCAAAACCCGCGGCGTGATCTGGCTGCCTGAATAACTTTTCAGCTAAAATGCAAAAAAAAAATATGTGTATCCTTTCGTTCACCCGTCTCTCTCATAGGCTTCGGATTCTCGATTGTGAGAATACAAATGCAGGACAGAACCAGCCACAACTGAATCGGCACGCGCTGCTTTTTCAATTCAAACGGGCAAGGCGGATCGGATCGCGGCTGATTCTTGGAAGCGAGGTGGGTGCGGGGACAGAGGTGGAGCTAACGGTTCCTACTGCGATGGTGTACGAGAAACGTCGGAACGGCAGTTGATTCCGCTTGTTCCACAAGGCTGACAGCGATGGATAGAGTTCCCAGCATGGTTCGAATCCTCTCGGACGACCATCCCTTCTCCGCAAGGGCCTCGCTCTTAGTCATACAAAACGGGTTCCAGTGCGGCCCAAAAACGAGGGAGCGCTTTGAACTCCTTTTCCATCCGAGCCGGTTTGACGTTGGCCCTTTTTTGATCGGCGTTACCGCGTGTCACGGGGAAGTACCAGAAGCTCACATTAATCCCGTCCCTCTGAAAC
>JBAVQC010000070.1:0-9784 GCA_049693715.1 Acidobacteriaceae bacterium
GGACAGGACCGGCGCATATTAAAAGTCCGCTCGCCGGCCAATGCAACCCGTTTCAGGCCCTGTTTCCTTCTCTTCCTTTAAGTGGAGCTGGCGAAGGGATTTGAACCCCCGACCCTCTGATTACAAATCAGATGCTCTACCAGCTGAGCTACGCCAGCCCGAACAGCCGTGCTCCCTGCCCCCAAACGGCAGGATCACAATTGCCAAGGTTACCACAAAGGAGCGCCTAATCGAAGAGGCGGCGGGCGCGAATCCGGATGCTATCATTCCTCGACTGATGAGGGTGGTAGACGGGACCTTGCATGCCCAGGCGGACTAAGGCGACCATCATCATTATTTTGCTGATTCTGCTGCTGGTGGCGCTGGCGGCATACCTGCGGCGCAAGGCGCCACCTGAGGTAGCCCGGCTGCTTCCAGAATCCGACTGCATTCTCTATTTCAACCTGCGGCCGTTGCGCGCCTACACCCATTTTGATCGGACCCCGGTGTCACATGACCCCCAATATCAAGCGTTTATCGACGCCACCGGGTTCGAGTTCGAACGCGACCTGGATGAGGTGGCTTTCGGGCTGCATCGCCTGTCGAATCCCCTGGGGCCCAATGGGGCGGTAGCCTACTCCGAAGTTTTTCTAGGCCACCTCGATGGCCATCGCCTGGCGAAGTATTTTGCCTCGATTGCGGCGCAAACCGAAGAGTATGCCGGGCATACCATCTACGACATCCCGAGCCAGGGCCGGACGGTGCGGGTGGCGCTGCTGGGCTATGACATGGTGGCTGCTTCGAACACCCCTACGCCGGAACAAATCCATTCCATGCTCGACCGGTATCGCACCTCGGCGTTGCCGTTTTCGGGGTCTTCCCTGCTGACCGATCATTATCCTGAGGTTCCGCTGCTCTCCATCGCCTGGGGCATAGGCAAGATCACTGTGCCGCTCAAGAGCGACGGGATTCGGATTATGGGTTTTCATTTTCCGATCGCGCTGGACACGACCTTCATCGGCTCGCTGCGGTGGGCAGGGGCGCTGCACCTCAGAATCGAAGAAATCGCCCCCACGGAGTTGGCCGCAACCATTTCTTCCGATGCCCTGAATACCATGGTTGCCATTGGCAGGGCAGCCGAAAACAATCTGCCCTCGGCCATGACCAATGCCGATATACGCGATCTGCTCAACTCCACCGACATCGAGCACAAGAAAGATCGAGCGGTGGTGACGGCCACTCTGCCACCGGCGCTGCTGCAGAAGTTGGTGACGGCGCCGAATTCCCTGCGGTCGTTGCCGCAGCCGTCAGGCCGGCAACCCGGGCCGGCGCAATAGCTTCCCTGGACGGGGGATCAAAGTCCACCGTTTCTCGCCGTCGGCAGGTGCTAGAGCCGCAGTAGTCTTCCGAAGATCAACCGGAAGTAGCCCTCTGCGTCGATGGTGCGCAGCACGTGCGCGTTCGCTGCCTTCCCGGTGACACTCCACCAATCGATGACACTGGCGCCTGCGGTCAGCGGGCTTAAGCATTCGATATCCACGCGAACCGTGCGGCCGGTAAACAGTTCCGGGGACAACAGATGGGCGGTCACGGTTGGATCGTGGAGGGGTCCCCCTGGCCATCCATACTTGGCGCGGTCGAAGCGCTTGTTCCACTCCAGCAGGTGGTAGAAGGCTGTCCCTATTGACGTCCCGGCGGCGCGCAGCCTCTCCAGGCGCTCATCCGTGATCAATGCCTGGTGAGTGCAGTCCAGCGGGATCATGGTGATGGCCGCACCGCTCGCGAGGACCTGGGCGGCGGCCTCCGGGTCAACATAGAAGTTGAATTCTGCGGCCGGGGTGATATTCCCTCCCTCAGACAGAGCGCCGCCCATCAACACAATGCCGGCCAGGTGGCCAGCCAGGCGTGGCTCCTGCGCCATGGCCAGCGCCACGTTGGTCAAGGGAGCGGTGCAGCACAGGGTCACGGCGTTCAGTGGCTTCGACATGACCAGGTCCACGATGACATCGGGAGCGAACCCAGAATGTAGAGAGGTTTGCGGTTCGGGAAGGTCGTATCCATCGAAGCCGGTGCGGCCGTGGACATGCTCTGCGGTCACCAGCGTCCGCGACAGGGGAGCCGCGGCTCCGGCGTAGACAGGGATGTCCGTTCGCTTCGCCAACTCCAGCGCTTTGCGCGCGTTCTTCGAGGTCAGCTCGACGGGCACGTTCCCGGCTACGGTGGTGATGGCCAGCACCTCTAACTCCTCGGGCGAGGCCAGAGCAGCCAGAAAGGCCACGGCGTCGTCCGGCGAGGGGTCGGTGTCGAAGATGACTTTTCTCGGGCTACCTGCAGTCTTCTTGATGGCGCAAACCTCTCTGAACACGACCAAGTTCCATGGGGAATTCCAGAAGAGCGAAGTCGCCGCCGGTAGCCCCTGTTGGTTAGAGTATTGGAGTTATCATCAACGAAACAGTTTGTGCGTAATTCTCAATGGAATCGAGAGAGACTCATGGCCACGATCGCCACCGCAGAACCGAAGACCGGCACCCCGCAGTCGTTAGAAACCGTTCCCAACTGGATTAGCGGCAAGGCCGTTGCCGGCCAGGCGAAGTCGTTCGCCGATGTCTTCAACCCCGCCACCGGCGAAGTGAAGCGCCGCGTGCCGCTCGATGGCACGGCCGAACTGGAACAGGCGGTTGCGGCGGCCACGGCGGCGCTTCCTGAGTGGTCCAACATGCCTGCGCTGCGCCGTGCGCGGGTCTTGTTTCGCTTCCGCGATCTGATGGAGAAGAACACAGACCGGCTGGCTGCTGTCATTACTTCGGAACACGGCAAAGTCCTTGACGATGCGCGCGGAGAAGTGACGCGCGGCCTCGAAGTGGTGGAGTTCGCTACCGGCATTCCTCACTTGCTTAAGGGCGAGTTCACCGAGCAGGTCGGCACCGCCATTGATAGCTGGTCGTTCCGTCAGCCACTGGGGGTCGTCGCCGGCATTACGCCCTTCAACTTCCCGGCCATGGTTCCGTTGTGGATGCTGCCCATCGCTCTGGCCACCGGGAACTGTTTCATCCTCAAACCGAGCGAGCGCGATCCGTCAGCGTCTCTGATTCTGGCTGAGTTGCTGAAGGAAGCCGGGCTGCCCGATGGCGTATTCAACGTGGTGCATGGGGACAAGCGTGTCGTGGACGCGATCCTCGATCATCCAGGCATTTCCGCGGTCAGCTTTGTCGGCAGCACGCCGATTGCCGAGTACGTGTACCGCCGCGGCACCACTGCCGGCAAGCGCGTGCAAGCGTTAGGCGGGGCGAAGAATCACATGATCGTCATGCCGGATGCCGACATGGACCAGGCAGCGGACGCACTCACGGGCGCGGCCTTTGGTTCCGCGGGCGAACGATGCATGGCGATCTCGGTGGCGATTGCCGTGGGCGACGGCACCGCAGAGGCCTTGCTGACACGCATGAAAGAGCGCATCGCGCGCCTCAAGGTTGCCGATGGCACAGCGGCCGGCGCGGAGATGGGACCACTGGTCACCGGCGTCCACCGCGACAAGGTCGCCGGTTATATCGACTTGGGGGTCAAGGAGGGAGCGAACCTTTTCGTCGACCCTCACTCCAAAGAAACCCTACCCAAGGGAAATGGATTCTTCATCGCGCCTTGCCTCTTCGACAACGTGACCGCCGACATGCGGATTTATCGCGAGGAGATTTTTGGCCCCGTGCTCAGTGTGTTGCGCGTCTCCGGGTTTCAGGAAGCGTTGGAACTAGTGAACGACCACGAATTCGGCAATGGGGTTTGCCTCTTCACCCGTGACGGCGATACGGCACGCGCGTTTGCCAACCAGGTGAAGGTGGGCATGGTGGGCATCAATGTTCCTGTCCCTGTCCCCATGGCGTTTCACAGTTTTGGCGGCTGGAAACGCTCGCTCTTTGGCGATCACAATGTGCACGGCATGGAAGGGGTTCGCTTCTACACTCACGTGAAGACCGTCACCGCCCGCTGGCCCACAGGGATTCGCGCGGGCGTGAGCACGGTTATGCCGACTCATGGCTGATGAACTATCGAGGTCCTCGATCAGCGACATTTGTTTCCTGGTCCAGGACCTCGATCGCGCGATCACGTTCTATCGCGACCAGGTAGGTTTCAAGCTGCGCCGTTTGGCCCCGGGTTTTGCTGACTTCTTTACTGCCGGAGTCACCCTGGCGCTTTGGCAGGTCGAGCATATGCAGAGAAACCTGCAACTGCGTCCGGGGCTTGCCGCGAGGGGTGGCTGGCGGACGATGGCGGCCGTCCAGGTGGAGAGCAGCGACCAAGTCCGTACAATGCATCAGGAACTTTCTGCGCGGGGTGTACCGTTTGTGGTGGAGCCGCAAGCGTATCCCTGGAACGCGTATGCCTGCTATTTCACCGATCCGGAAGATAACCTGTGGGAGATCTATACCTGGCTGGAAGGCGGCCATGCCAACCTGATCTTCAGCGGTGAAACAGGCCCCCGGTAGCGATGAGCCGATGAGCCATCAACGTCGATGACCATCTCGTATTGATCTGATACAGAATGGAGCGACGCAGCATGGAAGCTACGGAAGCGATTGCCAGTCTTACCCGCTCTGGCGCCATTGAGGGTTACGCCATTGAGCCCATTCCCGATGCGCTGAAGACTGTACGTTGGCCGGATCTGTTCCTGCTGGTCAGCAATTTTCTGATTAATCCTTCGACCATCCTGATTGGCGGGCTGGCGGTCGCTTCCGGTCTTTCGTTCTGGGCGACGATTTTGAGCAGCACGTTGGGGATCGTGTTCGCCTTTTCGGCCTATATCGTCATGGCGACGGTTGGCGTGGACTACGGCATCACCGGCCAAGTGGCCTGCCGCATGGTATTCGGCATTCGCGGGGCAAAGTGGCTGCCGTCGCTGATGCGCACGATTGCTTCGGCCTACTGGTTTGCCATGCAGACGATTGTGGGCGCTACGGTGATGGTTGCGATTGGCCACCAGTGGACAGGGCGCTATTACTCTGTCGTGCGCACGGGCATGGTTCTAGCGACCCTGCAGGTGTTCTTTGCCCTGATTGGTTACAACTGGCTCAAGCTCATCTCCCGTTTTAGCCTGCCGGTCAAAGTGGCGGGGATTTTGTATCTCTTCTGGGTTTTGGTACACACCTCGGGGGCCAGTTACCGGCCAGGGGCTGCGCTGCATTTCCATGAGCATCCCGGCGGGGGGTACATTCTCGCGGCGGTGTGGCTGAACAGCCTGACGGGGGCATGGCTCACCATGATCACCGATGCGGCCGATTTCTGCCGCTACACGCGCAGCCGCGCCGATATGTGGTGGGGCACCATGCTGGCGGGGGTGCTGACGACCGGATTCTCGGTTTCGCTGGGCGCCTATGGGGCGGCGGCTTCGCTGGGGCGGCAGCCCAATCCGTTTTCGCTCGCCGCCGATGTGCACCCGCAGTGGTTTACGCTGCTGGTGCTGCTGGTGGTTATCGCGCTCGATGAGATCACCATCAACGTAATGAATCTCTACACCGGGGGCCTTTCGCTCTCCAACCTGTTCGAAGGACCGGGACGATTTTGGAATACGCTCTTCGTGGGGATCGTCAGCACGTTTCTTTCCGCATTCCCGGTGCTGCTCGATCGGCTGGTGCCCCTGACTACGGCGCTGGGGAATTTATTTGCTCCGCTGGCGGGGGTGTTGCTGTTTCACTACCTGTTTGTCGCGCATATGCGGATCGATGTGCCGGCGTTGTTTGACCCTAAAGGGATTTATCACTACTGGCACGGGGTTAATGTAACTGCTGTTGTTTGGTGTTTCCTAGGGGGCGGGATTTACTATCTGCTGCCGATTGGCGCGCTGCCGGCGGTGATCGTGCCTTTGATTACCGGAACTGGGTATTTGCTGACGATGCGGGTGCTGGAGCGGGTTCATCCGGATTCGACCGAGGGCTCGCGAGATTATGAGCTTCAGACGTCCTCGCCTGGCGAACTATGATCGTTCTAGGGCTGAAGTGTTGGATGGGAGTTTACGGATTGCAATTTGAGTCCCGCAGGGACTCGATTTCATCCAAGCAGTTTTCACGCCGACTCTTCAGCCCCTGCCCTAAGAACCCTCCACAAATGTGGTTTCGACATTTGGGCGCCGGCTTCAACAAAACTAAGGCAGGCGTGCATATAACTCGCAGATCAGGTCGTAGTAGCCGTCGGAGTTTCCGTCTCGGATGTAGGTGACGTTGCGCGGACGATCGGTGATTTGCCAATAGTCGGCTACGGAAGCCCCGGCCGTGAAATCGTCGCTGCATTGCACCGTCACGTTGATCTTTCGGCCGGAAAACAGGTCTGGCCGCAGCATGTAGGCGGGCACGCAAGGACCGTGCAAGGGCGCACCGTTCCATCCGTATTTTTTCAGGTCGAAAGCCTCAGAGAACGTCAGCATGTCGGCGATGGCGATCGCGCACCGGGTGCCCACGGCGCGCATGCGATTCAACCGCTCGCGGGTGCTGAGCATCCTGTGGGTCACATCCAGCGGCAGCATGGTGATGGGCACCCCCGACCGGAGCACAATGTCCGCCGCCTCGGGGTCTACATACACGTTGAACTCCGCCGAGGGAGTGATATTTCCACACTCGAAATACGCACCCGCCATCATCACGATGCTACCGATGCGGGCGGCAATGTCGGGCGCCTGGACCAGGGCCAGCGCAAGATTCGTCATCGGGGAAAGGGAGGCAATATGGACATCGCCGGGCTGCGCGGCGCGCAGCGTCTCGACGATAAAGTCCACTCCGTGCTGCGGGCGCGGCTTCGTCGCCGGCGGCGGCAGGTCATGTCCATCGAGGCCGGTGGGCCCGTGCACGTGGTCGGCGATGACCAGCTTGCGCCGGATGGGGCGCGGACACCCGGCGAACACAGGAATGTCCGCGCGGTTCGCGAGCTCCAGAATCTTGAGCGCGTTGACGAGGGTGTGATCGAGTCCAATATTGCCTGCTGTGGCCACCAGGCCGAGGATCTCAAAGGACTCGGGCGCGGCCAGCATCATCATGAGGGCCGCCGCTTCATCCTGTCCGGGGTCGGTAGTAACGATAACCTTGGTTGGCATCCGAGAATTCTCGCAGATTTGGCGGACGGCGGCGAAGCAGGCAACATTCGCACTAAACTGGAAGTGCTCTCGCGTGCCCGGAGGATCTACCCCATGAACTGGAAGTACGTGCCTGCAACCCTCGCCCTCACGCTTTGCGCCCTCGGTTCGCTCCCTGCTGTCGCGCAGCAGACCTTGACCGGCCAGGACGCCTTTACCGACTACACCAAGGAACATCCCGGCGTTCGCCGCAAGGTCACCGTGGCCGACCTGCCGCAGCCGTATGCCACGGAATCCGCCAACAATGCGCCTGCGATTGCGCCCCGTCCGGATGGGGTGATGCCCCAGACCCTCCCTGGTTTCAAGGTGGAGCAATTTGCCACTGGTTTGGAAAATCCGCGCCTGATGCGGATGGCTCCCAATGGCGACATCTTCCTGGCAGAGAGCTCCGCGGGGAAGGTCATCGTGATTCGCGGCATGACGGCGGACGGCAAGGCAGGGCAGACGGAAACCTTCGCCACCGACCAGAAGGGCGTGTTCGGGATCAACTTCTATCCCAGTGGGCCCAATCCGAAATGGGTATACGTGGGCAACACCGCGTCTGTGGTGCGTTTTCCTTACCAGGTTGGCGATATGAAGGCTCGCGGCCCGGGAGAAACCCTGACCGAGCTGCCGGGCGGCGGCGGTCACCGGACGCGGGACATTGTCTTTACCCCGGACGGAAAGCACATGCTGGTGTCAGTCGGATCTCATTCCAATGTGGATGACCCGGACACCACTCCAGCCGAGTTTCATCGCGCGGATGTGCTCGAGTTCACGCCGGAAGGCAAGTTCGAGAAGGTGTACGCGTCGGGCATTCGCAATTGCGTGGGAGAAGCCATCCAGCCCGCCACCGGCGAGCTATGGTGCTCGGTCAATGAGCGGGATGCCCTGGGCAACAACCTGGTTCCCGACTACATTACCCACGTGCAGGAGGGCGGCTTTTATGGCTGGCCGTGGTACTACATGGGCGATCACCAGGACCCGCGGCTGGCGGGCAAGCATCCCGAGTTGAAAGGCAAGGTCCTGGTGCCGGACGTGCTAGTCAATCCGCACATGGCTTCGCTCGAAGTGCTGTTTTATGAGGGGTCTCAGTTCCCTGCCAGTTTTCATGGCTGGGCTTTTGCTGCGGAACATGGCTCGTGGAATCGGGAACCGCGGGGCGGCTATGAGGTGATCGCGGTGCCTATCAAGAACGACAAGGCTACGGGCGAGTATGAAGACTTCCTCACCGGATTTGTGCTTCCCGATGGCAAAGTGTGGGGCCGTCCAGTGGGCGTTGTGGTGGCCAAAGATGGATCCCTGCTGGTTTCCGACGACGGCTCAAACTCCATCTGGCGGGTGAGTTACGCAGGAGGAAAGACAGCTTCCAGCGGTCAATGAGCCCGGTCAGCCATAGGCTCATACATACATTTGTAACGGAGGTTGTGTACTCTCGTCGTGAGATTCCTGTAACCGTTATTGTTTCTTGAAAGCGGGCGGATGCGGACTTCGGAATGGATCCAGATCGGGTTTGCCATCGTGCTGGCAGCGGCGGCCTGGATCCAGATGTTGACCCAGCCGTTTTTTGGCCGCCCCTTGCCGGTGCGGCGCCGGTGGAACATCACCCTGCTTGCTTTGGTCCCTTTGGTCGCCGTGATGCTGGCGCGGGCGATGGCGCGTTTCCTTCCCCCGCTCTATGCTTCCATCCTGCGTGACTGGCTGACGGTGGCTCTCTTCCTGGTGCCTTATTGGCAGACGGGGCAGTTCTTCCAGGGTCCGAATCATCGCCTCGAAGAGCGGCTGCTTGCGTTCGACCGCTGGTTGATGCCCCAGACGGCCAGAACCTCTGGTACCTCGCGCACCGGGTTGGGCCTGGTCCTGGAAGTGGCCTACCTGTTTTGTTATCCGCTGGTGCCGCTTGGCTTGTTTGCTCTGTATGCGGCCGGGCAACGCAGCCATGTCGCCAGCTTTTGGCTGGTGGTTCTGGTCGCGACGTATCTCTGTTACGCCATGACTCCGTTTGTGCCGGCCTATCCGCCGCGTGACCTCGCGGGCGGCCAGGCGGCTCCGGCAAAGGCAGGCAAAGCGCGGGTCTTCAATCGCTGGATCCTGAAGCATGGAAGCATCCATGCCATCTCGTTCCCCAGCGCGCACGTGGCTTCTACGTTTGCGGTGTCGCTGGTGCTGCTGCGCTTCGCACCGCTGCTCGGGGTGGTTTTCCTTTTTGTGTCGATCTGGATTGCCCTGGGGGCGGTGGTCGGCCGGTATCACTATGCGCTGGACGTGCTGCTGGGTGCGGCGACCGCGCTCGCGGTCTTCCTGGCCTGTTCGCTTTACCTTATTTGACGCCGAAGATTTTCATGGCCGCGCCGGCCACCAACTTCTGCGCCGGGCTTTGCGGCTTGCCATCCGGCGGAGGCAGAAACACTGCGGTCAGCACCTGGACACCCGGCGGAAGTTGCGGCTGCCCCCCAGGTGTCGCCGGGGGGAAAAAGCGGGTCAGGGCTTCGCGTGGCTGGTTGCGCATCAAGTCAAGCATCGCCACCCGGTGCACGCAGGAGACGGTGCAGAACGGCGCGCAGGGCTTAATGGTCGAATATTCGCGGTCCAGGTCGGCCCGGGTGTAGTTTTCCAGGGGAATCGCGGGATATCCCCGTTGCTGGGAACAGTAGTGCACCAGGCCCTGATCGCAAATGTAGAGGTAACGGCTGCCGGCGCGGCATTGCCAGT
>JBAVQC010000071.1:0-2112 GCA_049693715.1 Acidobacteriaceae bacterium
GCGTCATGAACCCAGAATAAGATCCACTTCAACAATGCAAAAGTGAATACTTCTGCACCTCTACGCAACTCTTACTCATCGCCTCTAGCGGTCTTCAGGCTCCTATTTTGCGACGGAAACTAGCTAACCCTCGTCTTCGCTGTGGGATATGATTCCGCACTGTGAACAGAAGATCTTTCATCAAGCGTCTGGCTACTGTTCCTCTAGCCTCGGCATTCCAGGGTGCGGCCCCGCTGGGAAAAGTCAAAATCACCGGCTTCGACATCCACAAGGTCTCGGTTCGCTGGCGTGACCTGATGTTCGTCGAGGTCCACACCGATGCGGGCATCACCGGACTCGGTGAAGCGACCCTCGAAAGCCGCACCGACATAGCCGAATCCGTGCTCCGCTGGCTTGAGCCCGAGTATGTGGGTCTCGATCCCGCAGGTCCTGAGGCGCACTGGGATCGCGTTTACTACATAGCCACGCGCTGGCGCAACGGACCGGCGCTGATGACCGGCCTCTCCGCCATCGACATCGCGCTGTGGGATATCGAAGCCAGGCGGTTGGGCGTCCCCCTTTACGCCCTGCTGGGCGGCCCGATCCAGAACAATCTCCGCGTCTATTTCACCCACTGGGATGCGTCCATCCCAGCAGGGAAGCGCGACATCGCCGCCGTGACGGAGCTAGCCGCGCGCACCCGTGAGCAGGGTTGGACCGCGGTTAAGTACACCCTGCCTCTGGCCGCGACCGAACTCGAGCGCATAGACAAGGACGTCGCCGAACTGGCTGCCATTCGTCAGGTGTTTGGCTCGCAGATAGACATAGCGCTTGAATGTGCTGAGACCTTTACCGTGCGCTCGGCCATTCAATTTGCCCAGGCGATCGCGCCGTATCATCCACTCTTCATGGAGGAGCCGACACTCCGTGAGAACCCGGCCGGCCTTGGGGAAGTGGCGGCAAGGAGCCCGGTCCCCATTGCCACGGGCGAAGGTCTGTTCTCGCGCTTCGAATTCAAGCAATTGCTCGATGTAAAGGGCGCCGCGATCATCCAGCCGGATGTCATGCATGCCGGGGGAGTGACCGAGCTGCGCAAGATCGCGAACATGGCGGAAGCCTACGGAGTAGAAGTAGCGCCACACCAGTGCAGCGGGCCGATCGCCCACATGGCCTCCATGTCGACCATGTCAGTGTGCCGCAATTTCCTCATTCACGAATGTGAAGGTGCGGATAACGACCTCTTCCGCGAGATGACCGATGGCACTTATCCAACCCAGAAGGATGGCCGCGTGTTGTTGCCGGACGCGCCCGGCTTAGGCATTCAAGTGAATTTCGCCGAGTTCGCGCGCAAGTATCCGTATAAAGCAATTCGCTCGCGGGCCCAGCTGAAGCTGTAGCCGAGGAAGTGCGGCGTAATCTTCGATCAATGTGACGTTGCATCCGGCCGAAGTGCGGGCTATACGGCGTTCGGGTTAAACTAACTGCACCTCCCAAAGCCGGGATGGCGGAACTGGCAGACGCAGCGGACTCAAAATCCGCCGAGGGCAACCTCGTGGGGGTTCGACCCCCCCTCCCGGCACCAAGATAAACATCCCAAAATGAATAAGTTGCAAAGGCCAAAGCCTCTCATTTCGAGGGGCTTTTTCGCGCCTACGAGTGCTGGTGATACTTATGGGGATACTTTGAAATTGTTTCCGCAGGAGGATGCCATGCCTCGGGAAACGACCGCAAAAGCAACCGGCGTTTGGGAAAAGGAGCAAGGGAGCGGCGTTTGGTGGATTCGCTTCAGAGCAGAAGGCAAACTCAAGCGTCAGAAGGTTGGGCGCAAGAGCGACGCGATCGCTTTATACCAGCAGCGGAAATCCGAACTCCGGGCCGGAGTCTGGCGACTAAATTGCATGAGTATTTGTTGACTCGTGTGACCTGGGCGGGCTGCTACAAAGTTGCTTCAGAGTTGTTGAGCGTTGGCAGGTTTCTCCCTTTTTCGCATAAGTCATCCGGTGGGCCACATCCCCGGCCGTTTTTCTTGGGTCTGGAAATGGACGCGTCAGTCTCCATTCTCTTCGATTGCCTTTGCATAGGTGCCCTCGCGGTCTAGCGTCGTCTTAGCCAATCGCGCACACCACGAACCCC
>JBAVQC010000072.1:0-6126 GCA_049693715.1 Acidobacteriaceae bacterium
CCTCCGCTGCGCTACCCCGGATTTCCTGTTGATGTTAGTGGCGCTGGCGAACTTCATGCGGCTTTCCTTACTGAAAGCCGCACACGCAGTTGTCTCCAGGTCAGCGTGGCAGGAAATCCGGGTTCGCTCCGGTCGGAATGACAAGGAAAGGGCAATGGTTCCACGGAGAGTCGTTGCCGGACCGAAGCGTTTTAATCACCTTGGCGAGCCGCAGGGCCTGTGACTCCTCCGGTTGGGATGACAAGGAAAGGGCAACGGCTCCATGGAGAGTCGTTGCCGGACCGAAGCGTTTTTCAGGGTGTTACGGTTGCGAAATTATAAGGCTGGCGGCGAAGAAGCCGTCGCCGTGATAGAGGCCCGGGAAGGTGCGCAGGTAGTGGTCTGACACGTGGTTGGGAAAGAGCCGGTCCGCGGTGCCCGAGTGGAGTATGCCTTCGCTTTCCAAGGTTTTGATTTGCTCTCTCCACGGGAGCAGTTGAAAGCCTTTTTCTTGCTTTAATGCTTCAGCCACTACGGACTCATTTTCTTCCGGCTCCAGGGAGCAGGTGGAATAAATGAGCCTGCCTCCTTCACGCAACGCGCGCATGGCGGAAACGAGAAGGCGCAGTTGGCGATCGTGGTGACGCTGAAGGTCCTCCGGTGTGATCCGATGCTTGATTTCCGGGTTGCGGGCCAGGGTTCCGGTTCCACTACAAGGAGCATCGCAAAGCACCAAGTCGAATTGGTTTTGGAAGGGCAACCGGGTGGCATCGACAACGCGGAAAAGAATGTTGGGCCGCGGGCCGAGAAGCGCTTGCATGGTCTTCAGACGGGCTGGACTGATGTCACAGGCGATGATCGATGCGGTTGGATTGCGCTCGGCCAGGATGGCGGTCTTGCCTCCGGGCGCGGCACAGCAGTCTAAAATTTCCGTGCCTCGGCCGGCTAGCTCCGCGATCAGCTGCGAGCCTTCGTCCTGAACACGGTTGCGCGCACGCACGACCAGGACGCCTCGCTCATCCTCAGCGGGAGGAAGCTGATCGGCACGGCAGATCGCCGTCGCCGTATCCAGACCGAACGCCGCAATCCATCGGTCAACCATCCATGGCGGATGAGCCGCTATGGCGTCGGCCGGGCCGAGTTTTGGGGTTTGCGCCAGCTTGCGCAGCACGGCGTTGACCAGACCTACGGCATACCCATTTCCTGACTGGCGGACAAGTTCCACGCTTTCGAAAATAGCTGCACGCGCCGGAATGCGGTCAAGCAACAAAAGCTGCAAGGCCCCGAGTTCCAGTGAGACCTGCACCGGGTCGGCTAAATGACTTCTGCTTTTCGTAAGAGCATCACGGATGCGCTGCTGCAGGACCAGTTGCCAGCGCAGAACGCCCATCACCAGCGTGGTGGCGAGGTTCTTGTCCAGGTCCGAGAGCGCTTCGACTGGTTTGGAACGAAGCAGGTGATCACTGTGCAGGTCCGGCTTCCGCCTGAGTTCGAGTAAGAGATCGAAGGCAGTTTTGCGGGCAGGAGAGATGCGGCCAGCCAACCTACGAACCCAGCCTCTCGTGCGCTTGAAGAGAGGCACCGCGCAGAAAGTCCGCGACCGGCAGTCGCTTCTTGCCTTCCATTTGCACTTCGAGCAATTCCAGCCTGGTGGAGGATCCGGCAGCCACGAAGAGGCGGCCGCCTTCCACCATCATTTCCCCGGGGGGCGCGCCGGTGGCAGCAGCCGGTTGCAAGCGATGCAGGGTTAGCTTTCGGCCGCGGAAAAGAGTGTAGGCCCCCGGCCAGGGCTGAAAACCACGCCAGCGGTTGTAGATCGTGGCGGCAGAGCGGGTGAAGTCGACCAGGGCATCTTCACGCTCGAGAATCGGGGCCAGGGATGCTGCGGCATTGTCCTGCGGAATGGGTTGGATCGTACCCGCTTCCAGCCCTTCGAGGGTCTCGCGCATGAGGCCTGCACCACTGTCCGCCAGCAAGGGGAAAAGCTGCTCGGCAGTTTGATCCGGCGCGATTGGTAGGGATCTTTGCAGCAGCATGTCGCCGGTGTCGAGCCCCTGGTCGATGCGCATGGTGGTGGCGCCCGTGACGGTCTCCCCATTGGCCACTGCCCACTGGATAGGAGCGGCGCCGCGGTACTTCGGCAGCAGCGACGCATGCAGGTTAATGTTGCCCAGCCGCGGCAGGTTCAGCATCCATTCGGGAATGATGCGCCCGTAGGCGACCACGATGATGGCATCGGGCTTGATCGATTCCAGTCGCGCCCGGAAGTCCGGATTGTTCTTGATCTTTTCCGGCTGCACGACGGGCAAGCCGGCTTCCTGCGCCAGGACTTTGATGGGCGGCGGTGACGGATCCTGATCCCGCCCGCGCACCCGATCTGGCTGGGTGACGACCAGCTCGATGGTGTGACCGGCCGCGAGCAACTGCTTCAGGGTGGGAAGGGCAAACTGCGGGGTGCCGCAAAAGACGAGCCTCATTGCTCGTCTACCATTCCCCGGCACGCTGCAGCTTGCGGATTTTGCGCAGAACAAAATCGCGCTTGAGGGCGCTGATGCGGAAAATGAAGAGTACTCCGTCAAGGTGATCGATTTCATGCTGGAAGGCGCGAGCCAGCAAGTCGTCGGCGGCCCGCTCAAACCAATTGCCCTGCAGATCCTGGGCACGTATTTTCACCTTCGCAGCGCGCGCGACCTTCTCCCGAATATCGGGCAGGCTGAGACAGCCCTCCTCCTCGTAGATTTTTCCTTCCTTGGTAACGACCTCCGGATTGATTAGGGCAATCTTGTCTTCGGGGGTCTTCTGGAAGCTGAGATCGATCACCGTCAGCCGTTTGGGGATCCCGATTTGAGGAGCAGCCAAGCCGATGCCGTGGGCAGCGTACATGGACTCGAACATATCGTCGACCAGCCTGCGTAGATCCTCATCGAATGCAGTGACAGGCTCTGCCGGCCGCTGCAGGATGGGGTCGGGAAATTTTACGATCGGGTAAACCATCTAGCTGGGTGACTTTCCTAAAATCGGCGAATCTGCTCCAGGTATCCCTGGTAGTTTCTGGTGAGTTCTCCCGCCGAGTCGCCGCCAAACTTTTCCAGCGCGAGCTTGGCGATGACAAAGGCGACCATCGCTTCCGCAGCCACGCCGGCAGCCGGCACAACGCAAACATCGGAACGCTCGTAGGCAGCTTTAGTGGCTTCGCGGGTACTGTAGGACACGGAACCGAGAGGCCGGCGGAGGGTGGAGATGGGTTTCAAGTATCCACGGACGATGATGTCTTCTCCGTTGGAGATGCCGCCTTCTATGCCACCGGCATTGTTGTGTTCGCGGGTAAATCTTGTTTTGGCGCCGTTGATCTCCTCGGCGCTGTAACCGATAGGATCGTGGACGGCAGAGCCGAAAGATTCAGCCGCGGTAACTCCCTGGCCCACTTCGACGGCCTTTACCGCCTGCAAAGACATCACCGCCCAGGCAAGCAAGCCATCGAGGCGTTCGTCCCAGTTGGCGTAGGTGCCAAGCCCCGCCGGGGCGCCGTGCACGATGACCTCAAAGACGCCGCCGATGGAGTCGCCGGTACGCAGGACGTGATCGACTTCTGCCTTCATTTTTGCTTCGGTTTCGGGGTCGACGCAGTTGAGAAGGATTTCCTGGTGTTCGCGCAGAGCCGCCACCTGTTCCCAGGTAGCGACGGACGGAAGCTCGGCGCGACCGACGCGGACGACATGGCTGCTGATTTCAATGCCCAGCGGCTTAAGCAGCAATTTGGCCATGGCGCCGGCGGCGACACGAGCGGTTGACTCGCGTGCAGAGGCGCGTTCCAGCACATAGCGGGCATCGGGAAAGTTGTATTTGAGCGAGCCGGCAAGGTCGGCGTGGCCGGGCCTGGGCGAAGCCACGGCTTTATGCTTTTCCGGGTCGCCCGCGGCCACGGGAAGAATCTCGGTCCAGTTTTTCCAGTCGCGATTTTCTATTTCGATGGAGACGGGTGAGCCGATGGTTTTGCCGTGACGAACGCCGGAAAGGATGTGTGCCCGATCCTGCTCAATACGCATGCGGCCGCCGCGGCCGTAGCCCTGCTGTCGCCGCCAAAGCTCGCGATCGATGAATTCCAAATCGACGTCGAGGCCGGCAGGCAGTCCGGAGATAAGGGCGATGAGGCACTCGCCGTGTGATTCACCAGCCGTTGAAAAACGTAGCATTTTGTTTGGCGAGGAGACCCAAGGTTCGATTGTAACTTAGTTGTGCACGATCCAGTCGTACTGCGCTTCGTCGAGCGGCACTACGGAGAGGCGCGATTGGCGGACCAGCGGAGACACCTGAAACAGTCCTTGCTGCTTGATTTCCGCCAATGTTTTTGGACGCTTGATGGCTGGACCGGCGGTGATTTTGACCAAGGGGACTTTGGGATCGGACAAATCTACCGACTTGACATGCGCTAAACCCACCGCCGTCTTTTCGTCGCCGGTGTGATAGATGACCAGCTTGTCGCCCTTTTTCATGCCGCTAAGGTTTTTGACCGCTTGCGGGTTGGTCACGCCGGTCCAGTCGGTATCCTTTTCCCGCAGCAGATCAGCAAACGAGTAGGCGGTGGGTTCGGTCTTCAGCAGATAGTGCATGCTCTACTCCTTTGATTTGAGGAAGGTCGCGGTGTTCAGCAGGGGCCTGTCGAGGGAACGCACCCAATCGGTCATCTCGCCCGCTTCCCCGCCCTGGGCCTGGTGACGCTCGAATTCGCTGCGCATGGTATGCATCTTGGCATCGAGATCATCGAGGTAATGGAACAGCACCGCTTCGGGAATCATCGGGAGCTTGGGCGAACCAAATTCGAGTTTGCCATGATGACTCAGAACCATGTGCTCGACCAACATGCGGAGTTGCGGAGGAAACCCGGGGAGCGTGGCCAGTTTTTTCTCGATCATCACCACGCCAAGGGTGATGTGCCCGACCAGCTGCCCCTCCAGGGTGTAATCGAAGGTGGTGCCCCAGCGCAGTTCCTCCAGCTTGCCGATGTCATGCAGGATGGCGCCGGTCAGGAGCAGGTCGCGGTTGATCTCGGGATAGTGTTGCGCCGCAAGGTCGCAAATATCTACCAACGACACCACATGCTCGAGCAGACCGCCGATCCAGGCATGGTGGAGCGATTTTGCGGCCGGCGCTTCGCGGAAGGCGGTGGCCTTGAGGGGGTCTTCAAGAAAAGAGCGGACCAGCCTCTGCAGCCAAGGATCGGTGAAGCTATCGACGGTGCGGACCAGGGACGACCAGAGTTGGTCCACATCTTTGCTGGTTTGGGGAACATAGTCCGCGAGTTCGAACTCGTCTGCAGTAGCCCGGCGCAGCTTTTCCAGGTTCAGCTGCAGGCGGTCGTTGAAGCGGCAGACCTCGGCACGGACCTTGACGACGTCTCCGGTTTCAAACCCGGGAGCGGCCTCGGCGAAGTTTTCCCACATGCGGGATTCGATCTGGCCGGTGCGGTCGCCCAGGGTGACGGCCATATACTGGCCGCCATCCTTCCGGCTGCGCAACTGCTTGGACCTGACGGCGAAAAAGGCAACGACTGCCTGGTTTTCGAATTTGCCTACATCCGCAACGTAAATTTCCTTCATTTCACCTTACTGACTTGGAGGACCGGCAGCAGGGGCCGCAGGGGCGGCCGGCTGGCCGGCGACAGGGGCGGCCTGAGGTGCGGACTCAGGCTTGCCCAGATAGGGCTGGGTCTTGTCCTCTTCAGCAGGCTTGGCGGAGAGACGGGTCTTCTCGGCCTTCTGCTTGGGTTTCTTTGGCGCGTTGGCGTCGGTCAACGCCAGCGGGGCGTTCTGCACCTTTTGGGAAGCCAGTTCTTCAGGGGTGGGCTGGTTGGAGGTGTCAGGAACCTTTGGAGTTTTCGCCTTGTGCACGACGGGCCGGTTGCTCAGGCGGGTCTTACGTTCGGGCGCTGCTTTCTGTTCGCCGCTAATCGTGCCGTCGGGGTTTACATAGCGCGTTTCAGGAGTGGTCACACCCGGGCCGACGGCAGCGGGAACGGTTGCAGTCGCCACTTGCGAGGAAGGGAGAGACTCACGAGGAGCCTGGCCAAAGCGAACCTTCTCCCGCTTGCCTGGCTTCTCGGCGCTTTGATTGGTATTGCTTGCCTGCTGCGTAGGCGCGGGCTTGGTT
>JBAVQC010000073.1:0-11822 GCA_049693715.1 Acidobacteriaceae bacterium
GGACTACACCGCACGCGGCAAGATCGTCACCCCGCTCAAAGACCGGATCGGATCCGAAATCCGCACTCACTATCCCGAAACCATTGAAGAAGGCATGGCGATCACGGCTCAGGAAGCCTGGAGCGAACGTGGCTCAACCAAGGTCAACATCCCGCAGTATTTGCGCGAGGTGATCGAGCAGGTGGCCTTCTCCGCACGCGAAGACAAGAAAGTGGATAAGCGCAGCGGTGTCAGCCAGCGTTTGCCCATCTCCACCATGGAGCTGGTAGTTTCGAATGCAGAACGGCGCGCGCTGTTTCATGGGGAAAAGCTGGTGGCGCCGCGGGTGAGCGATTTGTACGCCGCGATGCCGGGCATCACGGGAAAACTTGAACTTGAGTATGAAGGAGAAATGCGAGGCGCCGACGTGGTGGTGCGCGACCTGATTCGTGCGTCCATCGGCAAAATCTTCGACAAGTATTTCTCCGCCACCAATACCCAGCAGATCGAGCAATGGTTCAACCTGGGGGGCACGGTGCGCATCGACGACGATCAGCCGTCGCAGGCCATTCTCGAGGAACTGAAGCAAATTCAAGGGCTGTTTCCCCAGCTGTCTCCGCTCTCGGTCAAGGCTTCAGACGCGCCCGAGAACGCAGTCGCCGCGGCGGAATTCCTGCTCGAAGGCATGTACGCCCACAAACGGCTGAGCCGCAGCGAAGAGCGCGGATTCACCGCCCAGGAAAAGGCTACGCGCAAACAGGAGCGCGCCGAGGAACGGGATTACGACGAATTCCAGGAGCAGCGCCGAAGCCGCCGTGGATTTAACTAGATGAAACGAATCCGCTACACAAAATACACCGGCGACCCAGCCTCAGAGATGAGCATGGAAGACCTGCTCAAGGCTTTGTCGGAGTATTTGCTCGATTCCGGGTTTCAGGATCCATGGTCGCGGTTCGCCGAGCTCGATGGCGAGCACACGATGGATAACCTGCGCGAGGCGTTGCGCCGGGCCCTGGAGGCGGGAGATCTTTTCGACAGCGACATGCAGCAGCGGATCCAGGAGATGGCCGACAACGGCGGGCTCGACCAGTTGCTGGACAAGATTATCGAGCGCATGGAGCAGGAGAACTACATCTCCACCCAGGGACGCCAGGATCCGAACCAGCAATCGACCGGCGGCCGGACAGGCATGGCTGAGGGGCAGGTGCGCTTCGAAGTGACGGATAAGAGCCTGGACTTTCTGGGCTTCAAAACATTAAGAGATCTGCTTGGCTCGCTGGGCAAATCGAGCTTTGGACGCCATGACACCCGGCATTTCGCCACTGGCATTGAATCCAGCGGCGCCTCCAAGGCCTATGAATTCGGCGATGTGTTGAACCTGGATACGACCGCCACGCTCAGCGCGGCCATTGCCCGCGAAGGCATCACCCTGCCGCTGAACCTTGAGTACTCCGATCTGCAAGTGCACCAGTGCGAGTATCAAAGCTCCTGTGCCACGGTGGTGATGCTGGATTGCTCTCACTCCATGATTCTTTACGGTGAGGACCGCTTCACGCCGGCCAAAAAGGTGGCGATGGCGCTCTCTCACCTGATTCGCACGCAGTACCCCGGCGACTCGCTTTCGCTGGTGCTGTTTCACGATTCGGCCGAGGAAGTGCCCATTTCGCAAATCGCCCGAGTGAAGGTTGGACCGCATTACACCAACACGCGCGAGGGCCTACGGGTGGCGCAGCGGATTCTCGAGCGCCAGCGTAAAGACATGAAGCAGATTGTGATGATCACCGACGGCAAGCCTTCTGCCCTGACCCTGCCGGACGGGCGTATTTATAAGAACGCCTTCGGGCTTGATCCGTTGGTGGTGAGCGAGACACTGGAAGAGGTGGCCCGCTGCAAACGTTCCAACATCATGATCAATACGTTCATGCTGGCGTCGGATCTGGGCCTGGTGCAGTTCGTGCAGAAGATGACCAAGATGTGCCGGGGGAAGGCGTACTTCACCACTCCGGACACGCTGGGGGAATATCTGTTGATGGATTACATGTCGCGGAAGATGAAGACGATTCATTAAGGCAGGTCCGGGCTAGACTCAGGCCCTACTTGCCTTTCGCCATATAGATGAACCGCAGGATAAACAGGGCGGCTAATACAAACAACATCCAGTCCTTACGGCTGGCCTGCCCACGTAACAACCGCAATACCGCAAACGATGTGATCCCGAACGCCAAACCGTTGGCAATGGAAAACGTGAGCGGAATCGTAATCAGGGTAAGGAACGCCGGCACCGCTACCATCGGGTCGGCCCACTCGATCTCAGTGACTGCAGAGATCATCAACGAGCCCACCAGGATCAACGCCGGCGCGGTCGCCGCAATCGGAATCGTGGCCACCAACGGGGCCACAAACAACGCCATCAGGAACAAAAGCCCGGTCACAATCGAAGCAACGCCAGTCCGGCCGCCAACCGCAACGCCTGCCGCACTCTCGATATAACTCACGACGGTACTGGTGCCGGCCATGGAACCAGCCAGCGTCGCCGTGGCGTCGGCAAAGAGGATGCGATTCAAGCGCGGAATCTCACCATCCGGTTTCACCAGCCCCGCCTTCTTGGTAACCGCCACCAACGTCCCCACGTTGTCAAACAGGTCAACGAACAGAAACACGAACACAACTTCCAATACGCCAGAGCCGAAGTTTCCTCCCAGATGTAGAGCCCCGCGGATGTCGAGTTGAAACGCGGTCGCGGTCAGGTCCGCCAGGCGATAGTGAACCGGATGCCACTTGACGATACCCAACGCGAAGCCCACTGCGGTCGTCCCCAGGATGCCCAATAACATTGCGGTACGCACCCGATATGCCTGCAGCACGGCAATCACAAGCAGGCAGACACAAGCCAGAGCAGTCTGGGGTGCGCGTAGATTGCCCATGCCCACCAAGGTCGCCGGGTTCGACACAATGATGCCTGCATCCCGTAAGCCTACGAAAGCAACAAACAGGCCCACGCCCGCAGCCACCGATGCAAATAACTCCCGGGGAATGGCGTTGACGATCAACTGGCGAACTCCAGCCGCGGTCAAGAGCAAAAACACGCAACCGGAGATGAAGACGCAGCCCAGGGCAGTCTGCCAGGGAATCCCCATCCCCTTGACGACGGTAAAGGCAAAGTACGCGTTGAGGCCCATGCCCGGCGCGAGGGCAATCGGATAATTGGCAAAGCAGCCCATCAGGATGCAGCCAATGGCCGCCGAAAGGCAGGTAGCAGCGGCGACCGCAGGCACGGGCATGCCCGCTTCGCTCAATATGCCCGGGTTCACGAATACGATGTACGCCATGGTAAGAAACGTAGTCGCGCCGGCAAGAATCTCAGTGCGCAAGGTCGATCCGAGTTCCTGGACGTGGAACATGCGCTCCAGGTAACTCAAACCCCGGGTGCTGTGCCCTGGCACGGTCGTGCTCATGGTTTCTCCTTTGGCTGAGAGCCCGGTATGTGATCCTGGTAGCGATCCCAATTCGTAACAATATTTGAGACGACAACATTACCCACCCGGTAGGCAGCTTCGAGAGCCGGCAGATATGCACTGTAGCGGTGTCCTGCATTGGCGGCCAGGCTTTGGGCGGCTGTCAACCCAGCGGGCGGCTGATCGCGTTCCACCCAATACTGGTACTCACCCGGCGTGTCACCCTGATCGGCTCCAGGCTCGAAGAGTGAGATCACCACTACTTTGACTGGGATGGGCGATGGCTCGGCCGCACGAACGCCCGCTGCTGATAGGACCAGGAAGAAAAAGGCCAGCAATCGAGTGCTCATACGGGAGCATAGACGGAAGACAGCCTGGGAACCAACAGAAAAAGCGCTGCAAGGGAGAAGAAGAAACCACAGATCACTCGAAAGACATTTCCAGGATGGGGCCTCAACACAGAGGTCTCTCCGCTCCGCTACCCCGGATTTCCTGTTGATGTTGGTGGCGCTGGCGAACTTCATGCGGCTTTCCTTACTGAAAGCCGCACACGCCGTTGTCTCCAGGTCAGCGTGGCAGGAAATCCGGGTGCGCTCCGGTCGAGATGACAAAGGGGAGGGCGGCGCTTCCATCGAAGCGTTGCCTTCCCTTTGTTATCCCGAGCAACCCGACTTGCTTGCGGCAAGTTAAGAGGATGGTGAACGGAAGAAATCGAGCCCCTTCCACGCACTATCCCTCGTGCTTTGTATCAGGGCACGACTTTTAGTCGTGCCGAAAAACAGCCCCCAACGACGGGCTTTAACGCCCCTGTTCTCACCTACAAGCACATTTTGTTCATTAGGAGCGCAGCCACCCCCCTTTGTCATCTCGACCGGGGTAGCGGAGCGGAGAGACCTCTGTGTTGAGGCCCCATCCTGGAAATGTTTTGCGCCCGGAACGTAGTGCAGGGAGAGATCTGCGGTTTTCTGCCCCCTTAATACGCGATCTTCGACTGGTGTTCCTGCCACACGCGAAAGTTCTCGATCGCCAGTTCCGAGAGCAGGCGCACCATGGGCAATTTACGCTGGCCGGGCGGCACGCTAAGTTCCTCATAGATAAAGTGGTCGTCGAACCCTACTTCAGCCGCGTCATGACAGGTATTGCCGTAAACCACTTTGTCCAAGCGGACCCAGTAAATCGCTCCCAGGCACATGGGACACGGTTCGCAGCTGGTATAAAGCACACAACCCGGCAGCTGAAACGTCCCCGTCGCCCTGCACGCCTCGCGAATGGCATTTACCTCGGCGTGCGCCGTGGGGTCATTGTCCGCTGTCACCCGGTTGACCCCGGTAGAGACTACCTCTCCATTCCTGACCACCACTGCCCCAAAAGGTCCGCCAACCCCGCTGCGCACATTCTCCGTGGCCAGCTGGATGGCAAGCCGCAGGAAATCATTCTCATTCTTCATGTTCATTTTCGCTTGCACTCTCCCGAGGGGTGCCCGAATACTCGAAGTATGACACAGGCTTTTGTCTCCAGCCGGGTAGTCACTCCTGAAGGAGTGCGGCCTGCCGCAGTCGTCGTCGAAGAGGGGCGCATTGAGTCGGTGCGCCGCATCGCAGACACACCGCGCGCAGCCCAGGTACATCCATACGGCGACCTGGTGCTCTTACCCGGGCTGGTGGATTCGCATGTCCACATCAACGAACCGGGCAGAACGGAATGGGAAGGCTTCGCCACCGCCACCCGCGCCGCAGCCGCCGGTGGATACACCACGCTGGTGGATATGCCCCTCAATTGCCTTCCCGAAACCACAACCGTGGCTGCGCTCGAAGCCAAGCGCCACGCAGCTGCGGGCCAATGCCGTGTCGATTGGGCGCCGTGGGGCGGATTGACTGGTCAGAACGCCGGGCACCTGGCGCCACTGGCAGAGGCCGGTGTCGCCGGTTTCAAGTGCTTCCTCATCAACCCCGGCATCGAAGGCTTCGCCATGATCGAGAAGCATGAACTCGAGGCGGCAATACCCGCATTGGCCCGCACCGGCTTGCCCCTGCTGGTGCACGCGGAGCTGGCGGAGCATCTCTACCCAGGCAATGACATGGACGACTGGACGCAGTACGCAACCTATCTGCGCTCCCGGCCAGACGAAGCGGAACTGGCAGCGATCCGCCTGCTGATCGGCCTTTGCCGCAAGCATTCATTTCCTTTGCACATCGTTCACTTGTCCACCGCGCTGGCGCTCGAGGAACTCGACCGTGCCCGCAACGAAGGATTACCTATCACGGTAGAAACCTGTCCTCACTACCTGCACTTCTTCGCCCAAGGGATTCCCACGGGCGGAACCCTTTACAAATGCGCCCCGCCCATCAGATCGCGAGAAAATCGCGAAGCTCTGTGGCAGGGTCTCCGCGATGGAGTGATCGACCTGATCGCGACCGATCACTCGCCGTGCCCGCCATCGATGAAGCACGGAGATTTCCGCCAGGCCTGGGGAGGCATCGCCAGCCTCAGCGTCGCGATCTCCGTAGTCTGGACAGACATGCGTGAACGCAATCTTCCGCTCGAGCACCTGGCCCGCTGGATGTCCGCTCAGCCCGCCAAACTCGCCGGTCTCAACGACCGCAAAGGCGCCATTGCCCCGGGTTACGATGCGGACCTGGTGGTCTTCGATCCCGACGCCAAGTTCGTCTTGCGCACAGAAGACCTGCAGTATCGCCACCTGGTGTCTCCGTATCTCGGCGAAACCCTGCACGGCAAAGTACAAGCTACCTTCGTGCGCGGCGCCGCGGTTTATGACCGGGGCTCGTTCCCCGGGACCCCCATCGGCAGGGAACAAATTAGAATCAAAGTCTGTTGCTAAGAGGAGGGTCCCCTTTTGCAAACTCGCGTCGTGGGCGTCTCCGTTCCTCGCAAGGAGGGCCCTGCCAAACTAACCGGGCAGGCCCGTTACATCGACGATCTGTCCCTGCCGGGCATGATCTTCGGAGCCACCGTGCGCAGCACCATTGCCCGCGGAGCGATTGAAGAGATCCGATTCGGGGAAGGCATTCCCTGGCACGAGTTCACCATTGTCACCGCCAAAGATATTCCCGGCCGCAATGTCGTCGCGCTCATCATGGATGACCAACCCTGCCTGGCCGAAGGCACGGTCAATCATCCGGAGGAGCCGATCCTGCTTTTAGCGCATCCAGACCGCCACGCCCTGGCGGCCGCAGTAGCCGCCGTCAAGATCACCTATACGCCCGCACCCTCCATCCACAGCATCGAAGAAAGCGAGCGCCGCCAAGTCATCATCTGGGGCAAAGACAACATCTTCAAAAGTTACCGGATGGAAAAAGGAGACGTAGACCAAGCCTGGAAAGACGCTGCCTGGATCGTGGAAGGCGAATACAGCACCGGCGCCCAGGAACAGCTCTACATCGAAACCAATGGAGTCATCGCCCAGGCCAGTACGACTGGTCTCACCGTCTGGGGCTCGATGCAGTGTCCGTTTTATGTACACAAAGCTTTGGTCGCGCTCACCGGCTTGCCTGCGGAAAACATTCGCGTGATACAGGCCGAGACCGGCGGCGCGTTTGGCGGCAAGGAAGAATATCCGTCCATGCTCGCCGCGCATGCCTCGCTGCTGGCCATGAAATCAGGGCGCCCGGTAAAGATCATCTACGATCGCATGGAAGATATGGCGGCCACCACCAAGCGGCATCCCTCGCGCACCCGGCATCGCACGGCCATCAGCGCCGACGGGAAACTGCTCGCCGCCGAGATCGACTTCGCCACCGATGGCGGCGCGTACGCCACCTTATCGTCGACGGTGCTTTCGCGGGGTACTATCCATGCCGGGGGGCCCTACTACTGGCCTAACATCCGTGTGAACGCGAAAGCGTACGCGACCAACACTCCGCCCCACGGCGCTTTCCGGGGCTTCGGCGCTCCGCAAAGCCTGTTCGCGCTGGAGCGGCACATGGACCATATCGCGAAGGCGATTGGCATGGCTCCCGACGAATTCCGCCGCCGCAATCTGTTGCATCAGGGAATGACGACCGCGACCAACCAGGTGATTCACGAGCCGATCATGATGGACCAGATGCTTGATCGCGCCCTCGCACTCACCGACTATCATGCCAAGGTAAAGCGGTTTGCTGCCCACAACCTGACCAGCACCAGGAAGAAAGGCATCGGGATCGGCGCCTTTCTACACGGCGCCGGTTTTACCGGTTCCGGGGAACGCTACCTCAACGCATTGGTAGGCCTCGAAGCAACGGCGGCCGGCGGAATCCGTGTGTTGGTATCGAGTACTGAATTCGGACAGGGAACGAACACCATCCTTTGCCAAATTGCCGCAGAAGCGCTAGGGCTCGAGTACGACGACGTCAGCGTGGCGCCGATCGATACCAGCATCAGCCCCAACAGCGGCCCCACGGTGGCCTCGCGCACGGCCATGATCATTGGCAGAATTATCCAGACCGCGGCCTTGAAGATGCGCCAGACTTTGATGGATAGCGGACTGCTTGAGCCTTCCGCCAGCCGCGAGCAGTTCCTCGCCGCGTGCCAGGCGTACCGCAAGCAATTCGGCGAGCTGCAGTCGTTCAGCCGCTACGAGGCGGCGCCTAATATTTTCTGGAATGATGAGCTCTACAGCGGCGAAGCCTACGGCGCGTATGCCTGGGCAGTTTACGTGGCGGAGGTCACGGTCGATACCATCACCTACAGCGTCACCATCGACGACTTTGTTGCCTTGCAGGAGATTGGCAAGGTCATCCATCCCGTGCTCGCCGGCGGCCAGATAGAAGGCGGTATCGCCCAGGGAATCGGTTATGCGCTGTATGAAAAGGTAGTTTGGAAAGACGGGCGCATGTTCAACAACCAGATGACCAACTACATCATGCCCACGGCGGAAGACATCCCGCCGATTCGCGTGTACTTCGAAGAGGTGCCCTACCAGTACGGTGCGTATGGGGCAAAGGGAATCGGCGAGCTCCCCATGGACGGCCCAGCTCCGGCGATTATCAATGCGGTGGTGCAGGCGACGGGCATTGAATTCAATTCCATTCCACTGCTGCCGGAAGATATCTTCCGCGCCATGACGGCGGAGCCCGAACGCCCCGCGGAATCGCTCGAGACCGCGCTGGCGGCAGAGGGTAGCCAATGAGCGAGTGCGATGTTTCCCTCACCGTGAATGGCACGGCCCACACCGTGTCGGTCTATCCCATGGAGCGCCTGCTCGATGTGCTGCGCACGAAGATTGGCCTCACCGGAACCAAGGAAGGATGCGGCGAGGGGGAGTGCGGTTCCTGTTCGGTGCTGATGAACGGAGAGCTGGTGAACAGTTGCCTGGTGCCGGTGCTGCAGGCAGAGGGAGCAACCGTGTGCACTATCGAGGGCCTGGCCAGCGAGAACGGTCTTCACCCGGTGCAGCAGGCATTTCTTAAATGCGGAGGGGCGCAGTGCGGTATCTGCACCCCTGGCATGGTGATGGCTACGATTCATCTGCTGAACCACAACCCCAAGCCGACCCTGGAACAGATTCGTGAAGGGCTAGGCGGAAACCTGTGCCGCTGTACCGGCTACGCACGCATCTTCGATGCGGTGGCAGAAGCGGCGGGTACCCCCAGATGAGGTCCCGCCCATCAGAGTACGAGTTGGTAGCGCCGGGCCAATTATCCGCGGTGCTCGATCTGCTCGCGAAGGAGCCGGGAGTGTGGATGCCGATTGCCGGCGGAACTGAATTGATGGTTCAGTACGCCGCGGGACGGCTACCGGCACGCAAGCTGGTCAGCCTTTGGGGACTACCCGAGTTGCGCCAGGTCGAGAGCAGCGCGCACGATGTACTCATAGGCGCCGGATGCACCTACAGCGACCTGAGAAAAAATCCCGTGGTGACGCGGGAATTCCCCTTGCTCGCGCAAGCCGCCTCCTGGACCGGAAGCATTGCCAACCAGAATCGCGGCACCCTGGGCGGCAATATCGTCAACGCATCGCCTGCCGCCGATTCCCTGCCCGCGTTGATGGTCTACGAGGCGGAACTGCTGCTCACTTCCGCGCGCGGCACGCGGCGCATGCCCTATGTGGAGTTCCACACCGGCTACAAGCAAACCAAACTGGCCGCCGATGAGATCGTCCGCGCCATCGCCCTGCAACCGCGGTTCTCCGGCTATCACGGATACTCACGCAAGGTGGGCGCCCGTAATGCACAAGCCATCGCCAAGCTCTGCCTGGCTGGGCTGGGCAAAGTCTCCGGCAACCAGATCGGCGATGTGCGCCTGGCCATAGGCAGCATGGCGGTGACGCCGGTGCGGCTGCGGCGAACAGAAGAAACCTTGCTAGGCCAGTCCTACGGTGCCGCCTTGTTGAGCGAAGCGCGCCGGGCAATGGAAGCGGAAGTCGCTCCCATTGACGACATTCGTTCCAGCGCCCTTTACCGGCTCCACGTTGCCGGCAATCTGCTGCAGGAATTTATCGAGGGCCTCTTCGCTTGAACCGAGTCCTGAACCGAGTCCTGAACCGAGTCCTGGAGCGTTGGAATGCGCTGCCGCCGGACGAGGCAGCGGCCGAGATTCTCTCCTGCTGCGGCTCACGTGCCTGGGCCGCGAACCTCGCAGCACGGCGGCCGCTGGCGAACGAGCAGGCTCTCTTTACCGCCGCTGCCGACTGCTGGCAGAATCTCCCCGAGGCGGACTGGCTTGAAGCCTTCCGCAGTCACCCTCGCATCGGCGAACAGCACGCGCAGAAGAAGACGACCGCTATCTCGGCCGCGTGGTCACGATCCGAGCAAAGCCTGATGAGCGAAGCGGACGATGCTATCCTGCTGCGCATGGGAGAGGGTCATCGCCAGTACGAAGAGCGTTTCGGACGGATCTTCATTGTCTGCGCCAGCGGAAAACAGCCGGCGGAAATGTTGAGCATTCTCGAACGCCGCCTGGCCAACGACCCGGCGCAGGAGTTGCTGGAAGCGGCCGCGCAGCAGCAACAGATCATGCAGCTCAGGTTGCGCAAGTGGCTGGCGCCAACGGAGGCTGCGTGAGCCGGCTCTCCACCCATGTGCTGGACACGGCGCTGGGCAGGCCCGCTGCCGGCATGACGGTGCACCTGGAACATGCGGGCCCATCCGGCAAATGGGAACTGCTGAGCAGCTGCCAGACGGACGCCGACGGGCGCTGCGCCAACCTTCTGCCTCAGAGCGGCGATCCCGTTCTGCCGCCCGGTCAATACCGGCTGCGCTTCGAGACCGGAACCTACCACGCGGCGCAGATGGTCAAGGGGTTATACCTCACGGTCGAAATCACCGTGACGGTGCGCCCGGGCGATAGCCATTTGCACGTTCCGTTACTTTTGAGTCCAAATGGCTATACCACCTACAGGGGGAGCTAGCCGGTGATTACTCTGGCAGAAAATTCGTACGGCAAATCGAGCGTGCGCGTGATGAAGGTGAAGCGCGATCGTCCGTTGCATGCCGTCTGGGAGTGGAAAGTCGAAGTGCTGCTCGCCGGCGACTTCAAAACCTGCTTTACCGATGGCGACAACAGCACGATATTGCCTACCGATACCATGAAGAACACGGTCTACTCGCGTGCCCGCGAGAGCAAGACTGAGTGCATGGAAGATTTCGCCCTGGAATTATGCGAGTTTTTTCTTTCTCGCAATCCCCAGGTGGACAGGGTCGCGATCAACATTGCCGGTACGTCGTGGGAACATGCTTTGGTAAAGGGGAAGGCACATCC
The DNA here is from genome assembly GCA_049693715.1 of Acidobacteriaceae bacterium. GTDB lineage: Bacteria > Acidobacteriota > Terriglobia > Terriglobales > Acidobacteriaceae > PALSA-350. The sequence goes on from JBAVQC010000073.1 coordinate 11,132, forward strand.
TTCCACCTTCTTACGCGGCTCGAGCGAAGCACAAACCACGGCTGTTACGTGTGCCCAGGGCGGTAAAGCATCGGTCACGTCGGGCCTCGAAAGCCTGGTGGTGCTGAAGACCGCCAATTCGGGATTCGAGGGCTATCTGCGCGACCCGCTGACCACGCTGCCTGAGACCGCGGACCGTCTTTTCGGCACCTCGATGCGCGCGGAATGGACGTACAAGACCGCAGAATTGTCCTTCGACTCGCTGCGCAGCAAACTGCGCGACGCCCTGATTCAGGCCTTTGCGGAGCACGACAGTAAATCGGTGCAACACACGCTTTATGCGATGGCCCAGGCGGCGCTCGAATCGGTCCCGGAGATCCTGGACGTAGAGCTGGCGATGCCCAACAAGCATTGCCTGCTGGTAGACCTCTCCCGCTTCGGGCAGACGAATCCCAACGAAATCTTCGTGCCTATCGATGAGCCCTACGGCAACATAGTGGCCCGGATATCGAGAGAAGTCTGATGGCTCGGGATAACAAATGTGCTCGAAGTTAGGAACAGAGGCTTTGGAGCGTGTGTGAGAGCGCGAAAGCAAATCGCAGAACTGAAAACAGGCCCGTAGGGCCGGGGCCAAGCGTCAGCCCAGCCCGGAAGGGCTGGATCACGGATTTCAAAGATTATGGAGCGCCGGAGGCGCGGCACCCCCTTCATC
>JBAVQC010000074.1:0-7425 GCA_049693715.1 Acidobacteriaceae bacterium
GTCCGCACCCTGGCTCCGCACCCTGGCTCCGCACACTGAGGCCCATCCCGCCGCCATCCTCCTTCAGTTGCTCGCCGCCTTCGGCAACCTGGTCGGCCCCGGCCCGCACTGCATGGTCGATGCCACCCGCCACGGCCTCAACCTCTTTGTCGTGCTCGTCGGCGAATCCAGCAAGGCCCGCAAGGGAACCAGTTGGAACCAGATTGCCCGCCTCTTCTCGGAAGTTGACCGCCCTTGGCTCGACCACTGCCTCACCACCGCCCGCCTGTCGGCCAACGGCCTGGTCTATGCTCTCCGCGATCAGCAGCCGCCCACAGATCGTCGTCTGCTCGCCCTCTCTGAGGAATTCGCCGCCGTGCTCCACGCCCTGAAGCGCGCCAAGGGCCACCTCTCGCCCCTGCTTCGCTCCGCCTGGGATAGCGGCCATCTCCGTACCCTCGAAGGCCGCCGGCCCCTCTATGCTACCGGCGCGCATATCACCCTCATTGCCCACATCACCCAGCGCGAGCTCGCCCAGCATCTCCACCCCACTGAAGCCCACAACGGCTTTGCCAACCGCTGCCTTTGGACCCTTGTCCAGCGAAGCCAATCCCTGCCCGAAGGCGGCAGTCTGGCTGCTCACGAGCTGGCCGCGCTCGCCGGCGAGTTCCGCCGCGCCCTCGATTGGGCCCGCAGAGAAACAGACATCCTCTTTCGCCGCGACCAGGACGCGCGCGCCCTTTGGCAGCATTGCTATCCCAGCTTAAGCCAGGTCCGCCCCGGCCTCTACGGCGCTGCTACCAGCCGAGCCGAAGCCCAGGTCCTGCGTCTCAGCGCCATCTACGCTGCCCTCGACTCCAGTTCCATCGTCGCCCTGCCTCATCTCCAGGCCGCTCTCGCCGTTTGGGACTACTGCTCGGCCGGCGCCTCCCTGCTCTTCGGCACCTCCACTGGCTATCCCATCACCGACCGCATCAAGGAGGCCATCGAAGCATCTGAGGAAGGGCTGTCCAGAACGCAGATCCGCGCCCTCTTTCATGGTCATCTCAGCAGCGACCGCCTTGACGCCGCACTCGAGCAGCTCATGTCCCTCGGCGTGCTCGCCCGTCACACCGAAATCGACACCAGCGGCTTTCAAGCCAGACAGCAGCCTCTCCGTAAAAAGGTCGGTCCCGAGCGACGCAATCATGTCCACCGGAGCACCGAGTTTGGCGATAGCCACAGCCTGGTTGGCGCCCTTTCCGCCGTTGAACACATCGAATGTGCTACTGAGAATTGTCTCCCCGGGGGCTGGCAGGCGGTTGGCGCACGCCACCAGGTCGACGTTGATGCTGCCCACTACCAACAACCTTTATCCACGATCGTTCCCCCAGCGTCTGCGGCTTGGCCGTCCGCTGGGAAAGTCGGATTTCAGGTGGCTATGGAGACTGGTGGGAGCGTCAAGAGGATGGAGGCGCGGGCCGGAATCGAACCAGCAATAAAAGGCTTTGCAGACCCTCCCCTGACCACTTGGGTTCCGCGCCGTTCTCAAGTGACCGCTCTGTTCAAGTTCGGGGCGGTCCGTTGCTACTTGACGTTACTCTAGGTCGAACGTGATGTGGAGGAATACAACGTTCCACCGGGCTTCGCTGTCCTTGGTAACCGGAATGGAGCACTAACGCACACAGCCGCTCGGCAAATGCTCTTGCCAGTGGTGGAACGTCAGCGAGCGCTCATATGCTGCTGGAAATCCGCAAGCAAATGACGGAAGAACAGACGGCGAGACTAGACCAGCATCGTCCAAAACCGCCGCGCTGAGGCGTGGTCCGCCGGGCTAAAAATGTTTTTTTCGTGGACGCCCTGGAGAGGGATACCCTTAGGCCGAATTTGATTTGGCAAGGAGAACGGCATGGTTGACGAAAAAGATAATAGACGCAGAGAGTTTCTAAAGCTGGCGGCATTCGGCATCGCCGGCGTAACCACCACGGCCATCCCTGGATTAGGCCAGGCGCAGCGCGACGTCACCCAGCGGCCGGAAACACCGGAACGCGCCCTCAGTCTGCTGGTCGAAGGCAACCAGCGTTTTGTGGCCCAGAACCTGGTCTCGTTCAAGGAAGATCTGGATATTCTCAGGGCGCACTCGGAAGAGCACCAGGAACCCTTCGCCGCTGTGCTCTCGTGCGCGGATTCGCGCGTGCCGGTGGAATTAGTGTTCGACCAGAGCATTGGTCATGTGTTTGTGGTGCGGGTGGCCGGCAATGTGGCTACTCCGGATACCATTGCCAGTCTCGAGTATGGTGCGGCGGTATTGGGCGTCAAAGCGATCCTGGCGCTCGGACACACCAATTGCGGCGCCGTCAAAGCAGCCATAGCCGGCAAGGCTGTACCGGGACAGATCAGCACGCTGTATCAATTTATTCATCCGGCACTCGCGGGTGCCAAGGGTGACCCGACCACGGTGAGCCGGCAAAATGCCAAGCTGCAAGCTTCGGTGTTAAGCGAGACTTCACCCGTTTTAGCGGAGCTGGTCAAGGAAAAGAAACTGGCGATTCGCGCAGCAATGTACGATGTGGGGAACGGAAAAGTCACCATGATTGAAGCTTGATCCGGCGCAACGCCGGGTCTCGACTGGCGAGGATGAAGGCCTTTGTCCTCGCCTGCTACGGTCCCAAAACGAAAGTTGCACCAGCTTGACCCAGATTAGTAACTAGGGTTAGGGCAGATGTTTATCGCGCTCCGCGCCGATACACTCTGTAAGGTTTTAGTACGCACTGGTGCCGAGTCGAATCCACTAACCCATCGCGATCCTGATGATTAACGCACATGTGGCGCATAGCCGGGCAGACTGTGCCAGGACCTGATTGCATGTTTGTGCACGGGTTTGGCGCGGTACTGAGGGAACCACAAGAGTAATGTTATCCGGGTGTAATCCAATGTCGTCGAAAACTGCGCCGAATTGGTGATGCAATGCAGGGTCCTGTTTCGTATACGATTCGTTTCGCCAGTAGCAGAGAACTTCTGAAAGTGGAAGTTCGGACTATAGGTCAGCAACCGCTTTGGATCGGAATCCGTGCCCGTTGGCATTTCCTGTTCCGTGAGTGTTGGCAAGTTGATGTAAGTGCGAACCGAGGACTCTTGTATGTGGAATTTGCGCCACCTTTCTGCCTGTGTGCGCCCCCGGCGCGGCCGAAACACGAAGCTGCTCCTGTCCGCCCTGATGGCAGTCACCTTGACCAATGCTGCCCAGGCAGCGGCAGTACCCTCCACGACCACACTGGTACTTTCCTCGACATCCGTTACTTCGCTGACAGCGGTGACTTTGACTGCCTCGGTGGTGGCGGGCGGCGCGCCGGTAGCCATCGGGTCGGTGACGTTTTGCGATGCTTCGGCGCCGCACTGTGAGGATTCGGCTGTCGTCGGCACCGCCCAGTTGGTCGCGGGAACGGCGAAGCTCAAATACGTTCCCGGCATCGGCACCCATAAATACATAGCAGTATTCTCCGGTACGGCGGCAGCGACGGGCAGCAGTTCCAGCGTGCAGACCTTGACGGTGACCGGGCTTTATCCGACCACTACGGCAATTGCAGCGACCGGTAACCCTAGCGGATACGATCTGACGGCGACGGTCGTGGGTTATGCGAGTCATCCGCCGGTATTGGCAGGCACCGTGTCATTTCAAGATACAAGTAACGGCAACTTCGTTCTGGGAACGGCCCCCCTTGGCGCGCCCACCTATGCGGAGACCTTCACGCCGGCAGCCGGTTCCCCCATCTCGACCGGCAACCAACCAACAGCGGGCGGAGCAGCAGACTTCAATGGGGATGGGATCCAAGACCTGGCGGTCTTCAACTCCGATGCCAATTCGATCACGGTTTTCCTGGGCAAGGGAGACGGCACATTCAATCCGGTAGCCCCTATTTTTGGAGTGGGCACCGTGCCTTGCATCAGCCAGTTCGAAGCTTCGAATTGCGCCCTCACGGTTGGAGACTTTAACCATGACGGCAATGCCGACCTGGTCGCCACCAGTGGCTTCGACAATACAGTGACTGTTCTGCTAGGCCACGGAGATGGTACGTTTTCGTTTGCCAACGGCTCCCCTATCACCGTGGGTAATTTTCCCCAAGCGGTAAAAATCGGCGATTTCAACGCGGATGGCCTTCAAGATCTGGCAGTAGCCAATGCCAAGGACAATACGATCAGTATCCTGCTGGGCAATGGAGATGGCACCTTCACCCCAGCCACTGGCTCGCCCGTCGCCGTGGGCTCCTTCCCCTTTTTCGTGGCGGTTGCCGACTTCGACCGAAATGGCACAGCCGATATTGCGGTTTCCAACGACAACGACAACACCGTAACTATCCTGCTTGGCAATGGAGACGGCACATTCACCGAGGCCAGCGGATCACCGATTCCTAACTTCAATTACAACCCTGGCCCGATCATCTCCGCGGATTTCAACGGAGATGGCAAACTCGACCTGGCGGTCTCAAACTTTACCCCTTTCAATAACACATTAGGCAATGTAGTCGTCCTGTTGGGCAACGGAGATGGCACGTTTGCCAATGCGCCCGGATCGCCCATCACGGTGGGAGTGGACCCGTTCGCCCTGGCCGCTGTGGACTTCAACCAGGACGGGAAGACCGACCTGGCCGTTGATAACTACGGCCAAATCACTAATTTTCCCACCCAGACCCTGAGCGTTCTGCTGGGCAATGGAGACGGCACCTTTGCAGCCCTGGGAACACCGATCCAATTGGGAGATTCGCCTAACGATCTGGTGACGGCGGACTTTAATGGAGACGGGGCGACGGACTTCGCAATTCCCGAATTGGCTGACAACAACGTCACCATCCTGCTGAATGCGTTTACGCAAACGGAAACGGCCAACCTGGCGAATGTCACCATCGCCGGCACGGGTACGCATTATGTGGACGCCGTTTACCTGGGGAACAGCCAGTTCGCCACCAGCACTTCGACGACCGTCCCCCTGCAGGGCGTGACGGTGCCTACCACCTTGACGCTAACGGCTAATCCGACGGAGCAGATGTTGACCATGCCGGTTACGTTTACGGCGCAGTTGGCGGCGATCTCCCCGGAACCCCCATCAGCCATCCCGACTGGAACCGTCACCTTCTTTGATCAGAGCGTCAATGCGACCCTCGGCACCGCGCCCATGGGCGCCAACGGACAGGCGGTGTTCACCACCACTTCGATCGGGCCCGGGCATCACACCATCATCGCAAGCTATAGCGGCGATCCCGACTACCTCGCCAGCACTTCAAACACTGTACCGGTGCAGATCGACGAGTTGCGCATCCTGCGCGTGGGCAATAACAACACCAACATTCTGCCCGGAACCACCGTGGTGTATACCATCCAGGTTGAGCCGCAGGTGGCAACCACCTTCCTGTACAACGTGAACTTTGCGGCCACCGGACTGCCCGCGGGAGCGATCGCCATCTTCAATCCACCGACCCTGCAGGCCGGCGGCAAAATACAGAACATTACCATGACGGTGATGACCGCGAAGGCTGCGTTGAGCACACCACCAGCGTCTCCCTTCAGCCGCGCGCCGCTTGCCCTGGGACTCTTGCTTCCTCTTATCGGAGTACGGAGCGTGCGCAGGCGGTTGCGAAAGGTTCCCCCGTTCCTGGCAGCGGCGCTCCTCGCGGTGCTGAGCCTGACGGCGGTCGCAGGGCTGAGCGGGTGCTCGGGTGCGGGTCTCTTCGCGGAGCGAAAAGTTCCCTACACCATCACGGTGACGGCCACCGAAGGAACACTACAACGCTCAACCACGGTGCCCCTTGCGATTTACTAAATGGAGTGCGCCGCGCGGTGCGGGAGAAGGTATGTATAAATCTTTAGCCTTACTGTTTGTGGGAACGATGCTCGGGCTCAGCGCATCGAGCCTTCACGGCCAGGTGGTGCCGGGAGGAAGAGACTTCTCCTTGCCGCGCGCGGAGGTGTCGTTCGCCTATAGTCCGACCGAGGTCAACTCACCGCCCGGCAAATGCGGTTGCTTCTTTATGAATGGCGCGAGCGCGGAAGGAAACTTTCGCACCTATCGTGGATACACTGCGGTGGTGGATGTAACCGCAACCCATGCCGGCAACATCCAAAACACAGGTGTACCTTTCTCCCTGCTCATGGTGACCGGGGGCATGCGCCTTAACTTCAGGTTTGGACACCAGCGGACAGATGGATGGGATACCTACCACCGCGTTAAGCCGTTTGTGCAGGGGTTGGTGGGTTTTGCTCATGGGTTTGACGGAGCCTTTCCTAACCAATCTACGGGTTTCGTTCAACCGAGCGCCAGTTCGGTGGCCGTACTGGTCGGGATTGGGCTCGATGTGAAGTACAGGAGGCATCTTTCCTTCCGCGCGATTCAGGCGGACTACGGATATACCCGGCTGCCCAACCTTTCCGGCAATGACCAGAACCTGCTGCGGATTTCTTCCGGTATTACGATCCACTTCAAGTAAGGTTCTGCCCGTCGTCACGCACGTTTTGACCGAGCCGGTGCCTGGTTAGAAGTTGAAGACTGCCTGGAGAAAGATGCTGCGGTTGCCGGCCGTGGGGGGCCCGAAGAAGCCACCGCCTGCCAACGACAGTGATTTGCCGAAGGACGGCGCCGTGAGGACTCCGTTAGGCAAACTCAGATTCTGATGGTTGAGCAGATTGGTCGCGTAGGCAGTGAGTGTCAGGTTGTACCTGCGCGACGAGTTCTGATCCAGACGCCCGGGCCCTCCGCGGCTGCCGCTTAGGCCACCGGGACCAATGCCGCCACCACCGCCACGACCTCCTCCCCCACCGCCTCCTCCCCCACCACCCGCCCTTGCAGCACGGCTGCTTTCGACCTTGGGCCCGATCCCGATCACCTTACTTACCCGGAGATTCAAGCTTGCATTGGAAGGACCGGTACCGATGCCGTAGGGAATGATCTTTTCGTTGGTGCCGAAGGGGTCGGTGTTGAGGCATCCGTAACGCGTCGAAACGTATTGCGACGTAGAGGATGCCGCCGGCGGCGCGGCGCAGTTTGATGGAGCGGAAAACGTAGGTCGAGCGTTGAATTGATTGTTACTGGTCAGGTCACTGCCGGCAGTTACATTAAACGGTGCGCCCGAGTTAAAGGCGAAAAAGGGTGTCAATGAGAAACCATAAGGAGCGGCGACGTTTCCCAGGATCACGAAGCGGTCGTGAACGTCGAAACTCGATCGACCGTAGTCGAGACCTGGGTTCTGGGCTACGGACGGAGTGTAGGTGACGCCATTGGTATCCGCTTTGGCGGCATTATAGCTATAGAACGTGAAGAAACTGAAATGCGGATACGTCGCCCGGCCGGAGACAATGATTTGATTTTGCCGGTACACACCGCCGGACTGGTACTGCAGATTGTTCTCCTCCGGGGGAGGGGTTGTTCGTCGGGATAGATGCCGAGATCCGCAGTGGCGAAGTCAGGAGCTCCAATGT
>JBAVQC010000075.1:0-54462 GCA_049693715.1 Acidobacteriaceae bacterium
CGGAGGGCCGGCCGTCCAAACTTCAGCCCAGCCCGGAAGGGCTGGGATACCAATCGCAAGCTGATCTGAGCGCCGTAGGCGCGGCACTCAACCTTGGCCAACTCGCATCTTTGTCATTGGGAGCGTACCCGGATTTCCTCTTCACTGCTCTCACCGGCGACCACGTATGTGGTTCTCCGTAAAGAGAACCACATGCAGTTGACCGAAGCCGCAATTCTCGACAGGAAATCCGGGGGAGCCGAGGGATCTGCAGTTCCGCGGACCTCTGCTGGAAACGCGGAATACGATGCTCCAGCAGAATTGTCATCTCGCCTGCCCCGCCGTGCCGTGGGGATCTGCGGTTCCTTTCAGTTCTTACCCAGACTCTAAACCCTTATACTGTGCGTACTCGTGTGGTACGGATGAAGCCATGCCCTTCGTTCATCGGGCAAGTTTAAAAACTCGCAGCCATCTATACAGCTCCGATCAAACCGAGCAACCTGATTTTGTTCAGTCGAACGCTCCTCAAAGAAATCAATAAATTACATAGCCAGGAAAGCTGACTGTTCCGCTAATTTGAACAGCTCTGAAGTTCAGCCGTCCCTCCGGGACCGAACGTGCAAATTCTGGTTCTCACACACCCTCTTCAGCCCGTACATTAACTACCCGGCAAACAGGATTTAGCCACTGAGGGCATTTCTCGTGCTCGCTCTGTCTGAGAATTCGTTAGAGTGTTCTCACCCTCATGCGCCAAACTGTCCTAGCGACCGCCTTCCTGTTGTCTGTTTTGTCTGCTTCCGCACAACTACCTGCTGACCTGATCCTGATCCACGGAAAGATCCTGACCGTCGACACTAGGGATTCGATTGCCCAGGCGGTCGCCATCCGCCAGGGAAAGATCATCGCAGTCGGTTCAGACCAGCAAATCCGGCTCCTTGCCGGCCCCAAAACCAACGTGATTGATTTGCAGGGAAGAACCGCGACCCCAGGACTAATCGATACTCATGCGCACATCGCCACCGGCGGAGTCGAGGAACTTTACTCCGTGAGCCTGAGCGACGCCGCAACCGTAAGTGAAGCAGTGAACCGGGTCCGTCTGGCAGCAGCCAAACTGAAGCCAGGCGAGTGGCTCACCGGCGCCGGATGGGACGAAGGCAAGCTGGCGGAACGCCGCTACATCCTGGCCTCCGACCTGGATAAGGTCTCGCCCTACAATCCAGTTTGGCTGACACACACCACGGGACATTACGGCGTAGCCAACCACGAAGCACTCCGGCTGGCGCACATCACCTCCGCGACCAAAGATCCTCCGGCCGGCACCATCGATCGTGATGCGCAGGGAGCACCAACGGGCGTGCTGAAGGAGTCCGCCATGGACGCCGTCCACAACCTTATTCCGCCCCCAACGCCGGAGCAGTGGCAAAGCGGAGTCCTCAGGATGGTCGATACCCTCCATCGCGAAGGCATGACCGCGGTGAAAGACCCGGACATTGAACAACCCATCTGGGACGCTTACGTCCAGCTGCTTAAACAAAACAAGCTCTCCGTGCATGTCTGCGTGCTGTGGCACGGCGGCACCACGCTCCAATCGGCACGGGCGGCGCTAACCCGGATTCAATCGCTGCCCCGCCCGCCCCACTCCTTAGGCGACGGTAATCTGCTCTCCTGCGGAGCCAAGCTCTACATGGATGGAAGCGGAGGCGCCCGCACCGCGTGGGTCTACGACGAGTGGAACAAGAACGCGACCGGCATCGATCGCGGCAATCGCGGTTATCCCGCCATCGACCCTGAAACCTATCGCCAGATGGTGCGCCTCTTCCACCAGGCTGGTGTTTCTGTGGGCACCCATGCCATCGGGGATCGCGCCATCGACTGGGTGGTGGACACCTATGCCGCGGTATTGAAGGAGAAGCCCGCGAACGGGCTGCGCCACAGCATCATCCACGCCAACATTCCAACCGATCACGCCATCAGCACCATGGCCACACTCCAAAAAACCTACGACGCAGGCTACCCGGAATCGCAGCCCGGTTTCACCTGGTGGATCGGCGACACCTACGCCGGCAACTTCGGACCACGTCGTTCCCCGCGCTTGAATCCCTTTCACACCTATCTGTCCAACGGAATTATCTGGGGCGGCGGTTCCGACTACTCAGTGACCCCCTTGCCGGCTCGTTATGGCCTCTGGGCTTCCGTGGAGCGCGAACCGCTCAAGGGCGTGTACGGCAAGCATCCTTTCGGTACCGCGGAGTCGGTCGACGTGCACACTGCACTCCGCTCCTACACCGCCTGGGCGGCGCGGCAACTATTTCTCGAAGACGAGGTAGGCTCGATCGAACCCGGCAAGGAGGCGGATATCGCCGTCTGGGACAAAGACATGTACACCATCCCCTCCGCTGACCTGCGTAACCTCAAGTGCGAGATGACCATTTACCACGGCCGGATCGTTTACCAAACCCGGTGATGCTCTAAACTCAAAGCATGCAGTACCGCTCTGGTTCGGAAATTCGAGAAATTTTCCTGCGCTTTTTTGCCTCCAAGGGGCACCGTCGCGTGCACTCCTCCTCGCTGGTTCCAGTGAGCGACCCCACCTTGCTCTTCACCAACGCCGGCATGAACCAGTTCAAAGACGTATTTCTCGGGGTCGAGCGCCGCGACTACAACCGCGCCACCACTTCACAAAAATGCGTGCGCGCCGGCGGCAAGCATAACGACCTGGAGAACGTCGGCTTCACCCGCCGCCACCATACCTTCTTCGAGATGCTGGGCAACTTCAGCTTTGGCGATTACTTCAAGCGCGATGCCATCGCCTTTGCCTGGGAACTGATCACCGCGCCGGAGTGGTGCGCCATTCCCAAAGACAAGCTCTACGTCACCATTTTCAAAGGGGATGAAGGCGTTCCCCGCGACGAGGAGGCTTACGAACTTTGGCGTGGCCAGGGTGTACCCGCCGAGCGGATTCACGAACTGGGGATGAAAGACAACTTCTGGGCCATGGGCGATACCGGTCCCTGCGGGCCGTGCTCGGAAATTTTCTATGACATGGGCCTGGAGGCATCGGAGACCGGAGAAGACAAGCCCTTCGGCCAGGACGAATCGCGCTACGTAGAAATCTGGAACCTGGTCTTCATGCAGTTCGATCGTGACCAGCAAGGCGAGCTCCACCTGCTGCCCAAACCCTCGATCGACACCGGGCTTGGTCTCGAACGCATGGCTGCGGTCCTGCAAGGCAAGATCTCGAACTTCGAAACGGATCTGTTTACCCCGCTCATCGCGCGCGCCGAAGAGCTTACGCACATTCGCTATCAGGACGGGACAGTCGCGTCCGACGCTTCGCTGCGCATCATCGCCGATCACGCGCGCGCTGCCACCTTCCTTATTTCCGATGGTGTGCTCCCTGCGAATGAGGGCCGCGGCTATGTCTTGCGCAAGATCCTGCGCCGGGGCATCCGTCATGGCCGCATGTTGGGCCAGGAAGATGCGTTTATGTTTCGTATGGTTGATGCGGTGCGGGATGAGATGCAGGGTGCCTACCCCGAACTGGTGGAGAGCGCCGGCCGTGTAGCCAAAGTGATCCGTGCCGAAGAAGAGCGTTTTGACAGGATGCTCGCGGTGGCGTCAAAGCAGCTTGACGCCGCCATTGAGGGGGTTCGCAAGGATGCCGGGGATCAAATCCCTATGTTGCCAGGCGCAACTGCGTTCCATCTCTACGAGACCTACGGCCTGCCCCTTGACTTCATCGTTGATGCGACTCGCGATCAGGGTATCGCCTTCGACCTGACCGGTTTTGAGCTGGCTCTCAGCGAAGAGAAGGCGCGCGCCAGTGCCTCCTGGAAGGGGGGCTCGAAGGCCTCTGCCAGCCCAGCCTTTCGCTCACTGCCAAAAACCGTTTTCGAAGGCTATCGTCAGCTCGATTCACACCATTGCGAAGTGCTCGCCATCGTGAAGGATGGCGTCGGCGTGCCTCACGCAATCGTCGGCGATAGCGTCGAGATTGTGCTCGATCACACCTCGTTCTACGCCGACTCCGGCGGTCAGGTGGGCGATACCGGCTGGCTTTACTCCGACGACCACAACGTCGTCGTAGCCGACGTGCTGGGATGCGTGCAGCCCGTCCAGGGGGTTCGTGCCCACAGGGCTTACCTGCGCCAGCCGATCGAACTGGGCGGCTTTGTTGACACCGTGGTGGATACAGAAACCCGTTCTGCGATTCGTCGCAATCACACTGCCACCCACCTCCTGCATGCCGGTCTGCGCGAGGTGCTGGGTAAGCATGTCAAGCAGGCTGGCTCACGGGTCGATCCTGATCACCTGCGCTTCGATTTCTCTCATTTCACCGGCGTCGCCGAGGAAGAGCTGGCAGACGTGGAGGAGATGATCAACCGCCAGGTGCTGGCCGACACCAAAGTGGAGACCCTGGAAGACGTACCCATCGACGTGGCGGTGAACGAATATCACGCCATGGCGTTATTCGGTGAGAAATACGGTGAGAAAGTCCGCGTGGTAAAAATCGGCGACTTCTCTACCGAGCTCTGTGGCGGCACCCACACCGGCGCCAGCGGAGAGATTGGTGTGGTCAAGCTGCTCAGCGAAGGCGGAGTATCTTCCGGCGTTCGCCGCGTGGAAGCCGTCACCGGCCTCGGCGCGCTGGGCGAATTTCGCCGCGGCCAGCAGGTAGCGCAGCTGGCAGGGCAATTTGCGGTAGAAAATCTGACTCCCGCGGAGGCACTGCGCGCCAAGTTAGCGGCGCAGGACGAGGAAATCAAAAAGCTCCGTCGCGAGCTTGACCAGGTGCGCATGAAGTCCGCGGCCACTTCGGTTGCCTCGGCTGCCACTCAGGCGGTCACCGTCGATGGTGTTCAAGTGCTGGCGCAACGCGTCGACTCACTTGACCGCGGTCAGCTGCGAACCTTGGTGGACAATCTCCGCAACAAACTCGGCTCAGGTGTAGTGGTGTTGGGCTCGGCGCAGGAGGATGGCAAGGTAGCTCTTATCGCCGGGGTGACTCGAGATCTGACCAGCCGCCTCTCCGCCGGCAAAATCATCGGCCCCTTAGCCCAGAAAGTCGGCGGCTCAGGCGGTGGTCGCCCGGACATGGCCGAAGCCGGAGGCAAAGACGTCTCCGCCCTCAATGCCGCCCTGGCCGGCGCTCCCGAAGTAGTGCGCGAACTCCTGGGAAAGAATGGTTTTAAGGCATAAGAACACATCCGGGAAAGGTCCGCGGTTTCCTTCGGTCTAACCAATCCCCGCCCGCAAATCCCCGACCTTTCGTTGCCCCTCGCAACTTGCCAACCTATAATCGGGTTAGCTTTGGCGTGCGGGTGTCGGGTCCGCTTCGCAATTATGCTCCTTGCCGCGCGTTTGCTCCGTGCGTTCTGCTCTCGAAGCCGCATGACGCCGGCTTGGCGGTTCCGTGCCGTCGCTGGCCTTCTGCTCCTCAGCGCAATTTCTCCTCACGCCCAGCAGTCCCGCCCAACTTCCTATGAGCGCGCCCAACAACTGCATGGCGCCCTGGAGGCGCGCCCTGAAAACCAGCGTACGCGAGCGGCCTACGAGCGGGTCCTCGAAGCCTACCGCGCTGTCTCCTACTACGACCCCGGATCCAACAGAGCCGATGCCAGCGTGCTCGCGGTTGCTGAGTTGATGACCGAAGAAGGCCGCCTCTTCTCCGACGAGAAACTGCTGCAGGATGCCATCGGCCGTTATGAATCCCTGCACCTGGAGCATCCGAGCGGCCGTTATCGTTTTGCCGGCCAGATCGTCGAAGGGGAGAAGCAGGCTCGCATCGAGCTGAACGAACTCCGTGGCCGCGCCGCACTTCCGCCATCCTCTCCCACCCACGCCCAACACAACTCTGCTCCGTCCCCTGCGGTCGAGCCACAGCCATCCGCGACCCAGCCCGCAACGCAACCGAATCCACCCGCGCAAATCGCGTCTGTTTCGCCGGAAGTCCCATCCAGCGTACTCACCGCCCTCCATCCCGGGCAGGCCGCGCTGGTGAGTGGAATCCGCCATTGGTCCACTCCGGTGTACACGCGCATCGCCATCGATCTCCAGGAACAAGTCGCCTACCAGGCAGCCCGCGTGCCCGGTCCCGATCGCATCTACTTCGACCTTTACGGTGCGCGTCTGGACCCAGGACTGAACGGCAAGTCAACCGAAGTGATCGATGACGGGTTCCTCAAACGAATCCGTGCCGCGCAGTTTTCCAACAACGTCACCCGGATTGTGCTCGATGTGAGTTCCGTATCCGACTATTCGGCGTTTCTGCTACCCAATCCCTGGCGCCTCATCATCGACATTCACGGCCTCAAGCCGGGCACGTCCCAGACCACCAACCTGGCCAGCGCCCCTCCCTCTGCTCAGCCGCCTGCCCGGGCCCCCGTACCGCAAACTCCGCCTGCAGCGCCGGTACCCAACTCGCCCCAGCCTGCCGCCGTCGCCAGCGTTGCTGCGGGACGCCGCTCCGGAACCCAGGAGATCGCAGCGCTCGGCCAACAGCCCAATCGCGTGCAGGCCACCGATCATCCCACCACTGCACCGATTGCCGCATCGGTTGCCGGAACCGTCCCCGCGCCGCAGCCGGATGACAATTCATTAGCCTCGACCACGCCTCCTCCAACTACCGCAGCCGGCACGACCGCGGCGAAGGTCACCGGCCGAAAGCACAAGAAGCCCAGCCCCCTTCACCCGGCGCCGGAAGATACTACGGACGCCGACGACGCTCCGTCGCCGCCTGCGCACGAGGCGGATGTCACCGCAGCCGGCGAACGCTCCCTGGTGCGCACCCTCGGCCTCAAGATCGGCCGTATCGTCATCGATCCGGGCCATGGGGGGCATGACTCCGGCACCACAGGACCGGGCGGGATTGAAGAAAAACAGGTGGTGCTCGACGTAGCCCTGCGGCTGGGGAAAATGCTGAAGCAACGCCTGGGCGCCGACGTGATCTTTACCCGTGACAACGACACATTTATTCCACTGGAGACCCGGACTGCCATCGCCAACAAGGCGCAGGCCGATCTCTTCCTTTCCATCCACGCTAATTCCAGTCCCGATTCCTCTGCCCGTGGCGTGGAGACTTACTACCTCAACTTCACCACCTCGCCCGATGCCCTGGAAGTAGCTGCCCGCGAAAATGCTGTCTCCGACGAGTCCATCCACGAGCTCTCTGATCTGGTGAAGAAAATCACGTTGAAGGACAAGATCGATGAGTCGCGCGAGTTTGCTGCCGACGTGCAGAAGTCGCTCTACGACAACCTGGAAGAGGGCAATCCTGGTTTGCGGGATCGCGGAATCAAGAAGGCTCCGTTCGTCGTATTGATCGGCGCCAACATGCCCTCTATCCTGGCCGAAATATCATTCCTGACCAACTCAGACGACGCGCGGGAGCTACAGCAGCCCGCCTATCGCCAGCGCATCGCGGAGTCGCTCTATCGCGGAGTGGCACGCTACATCAGCGGCTTGAGCGGCATTCGCCTGGCGCAGAGTTCCGGCCGCCCCAACGGCAATTGAAGTTGCCAATTCGACACCCGCACGAGAAATGCTCTAGTCTCGGAGTAAGTGCGTATGCTTCGTGCCCTGCGCAGTTCGTTGTTCCTCGCCGTTCTTAGCGCGCTTCCGGCTCCGGTTCTCTTACTGCCCCTGCTGGCGGCGCCGGCGCTGGCCCAGGCTGCTCCTCCTGCCTCCACCGCACCCCCCTTGTTGCCCACAGACTTCGCTGGCTGGAGCCTGAGCGCCCCGGCCCGGGAGAGCACCGCACCCGAGGCTGCCGATCCCGCCAATGCCGCCGTGCTGAAGGAATACGGATTCCAGCAATTCTCGATGGCACACTACGCCAATGGGGATAACAAGCTCACCGTCCGTGCCATCCGTTTCCAGGATGCAAGTGGCGCATATGGCGCGTTTACTTTTTTCCGGCGTCCCGGCAGTATCGCGGAGCAAATCGGTCGCAGCGCATCCTGGGACGGCAGCCATGCCTTGTTCTGGAACGGCGCGACCCTGGTCGACGCTACCTTCGACCACGTTCTGCCCATGACTGCGTCGGAGCTACGCGAGCTGGCGAAAGATTTGCCCCAGCCCCCGGGCTCGGCGAACGTCGCCCCTCCACTCCCCGGTTATCTTCCCCGCCAGGATCTCGACACCGGGCTCACTCACTACTCCCTCGGGCCGGAGGCCTACGCCCGTACGGGAGGAGTGCTTCCAGCAGCCCTGGTAGATTTCTCTTCCAGCGCCGAGGCTTTGACCGCCAATTATTCGGCCCGCGACGGCCAGGGGCAGGTGACACTCCTGATCTACCCCACTCCCCAGCTGGCAGCGGCCCGTCTACGTGATATCGATGCTTTCCTGAAAGCCACGAATAATCGCTCGACCTGGCCCCAACCGTTGGCGGAGAGCCGGCCTGACTCGCTCCTTACCCGGCGCACCGGCCCTATCGTCGCCGTCGTCAGCGGATCGCTTCCGTCTGCCGCCGCTCGCAAGCTCATCAATCAGGTCAACTATCAGGCTGACGTCGTCTGGAACAACCCCAAGGGCTACATCAGCGACGGATCCAGGGTAGCGCGTCTCCTGCTAGGCATCTTTGCGCTGACGGGCATCCTGGGGGGCGCTGCGATCCTGCTGGGCCTCTTCCTGGGCGGTGGACGTGCCCTGTATCGCATCGCTCGCGGCAAGCCCGCCTCCGCCTTCCAGGAGGAGACTGAGTTTATCCGCCTCAACCTGAACGATTAAGCGGCCGACGCGGGGCTGGAGCTGACTGAGGGGTTACCCCTTCGACCAAGACAACTTCGGCTGAGGAGATTGAACCAGCCAAGGTGCAGCTGAGCTCGTAAGTGCTCGGATTGCAGTGGCTTGGGCTCGCTTTCCAGGTGCCCCAGCTGGGGTGCCGGCTGGGGCAGATCAAAACTGCCTTTCGAGTAAGTAGCTCATAGTATGCGGCTTATCCGGATCTGGATTTTGCCTTGACACCCTCGGGAGCCGACCATAAGATTTCGCCAGAAAGTTCTGATGGCTTTGCCTCCGTTGGAACTATTCTCCCTAGAGAAGAGGCCGCCCTGTTGCCGGGTGGCCTTTTCGTTTTCCTCCGCCCCCCTCCTGAACCCGTCTTTACGCGTGGCAAGAGCGTAGATACAATCCGACAAGGCACGTGCAAAAACGGCGCGCCGACGTAGCTCAGTTGGTAGAGCAGCTGATTCGTAATCAGCAGGTCATCGGTTCAAGTCCGATCGTCGGCTCCACTTAGCACGCTTTGGCGTTTCCTCTTCTTGTTCCTGCACCGAGTTTGGTACCCGCTTATCCACTGTTTTTTCCCTCTATCTCTTGCGGTATCAGTAGATCCGTCCGCATAATCGCCACAGAAGCTGAGGTGTGAGGGTGACGGCCCCCAACGAGCACATCACTGTTACGCAATACAGCCGTGAAGATGTACTCCGCATTTTGCGCATCCGGCTCAAACAGCTTTGTTCCTGGGAGCGCTCTGGGCTCGTCAGTAAGAGTGACATCTATTCCTTCCAGGACCTGGTTCAATTGCGCAAGCTGCGCGATCTGCGCGCCAACCGGCTTTCGGTAGCCAATATCCGGGCCTCGATACACGCCATGCGCCAAGTCTCAGGTATGGCCAACCCGCTGCTTGAGGCGGGTGCAGTTCGCAACGGAAAAGGGCTCGCCTTTCGCCTGAGCGGCGCCATGATGGAGCCGATCGCGCGCCAGTTCCTGTTCGACTTCGACTCTCAGCGACACAGCCAGTTGGCCGAAGTAAGCTCTGCCGCCAGCCACCAGGCCGCCCGGGAAGCTCGCGTGCAAGCCCTCTTCTTTGAAGCCGTGCGCATGGAGGAGCGGGGCAAAACACAGGAAGCGGTAGCCCACTACCAGAGCATTCTTGCTCTCGACAGCAGTCACGCCCCCGCCTGCATCAACCTGGGTACGATTCAATACAACCAACGCCAGTTCATCGAAGCGGAGAGCCTTTACCGGCGGGCTACCATCGCCGATCCGAAGTACGCCCTGGCCTTCTTCGACCTGGGCAATGTGCTGGATGAGCTACAGCGTCTGCCCGAGGCCATCGCAGCCTACACCACCGCGATTTGCCTGGTCCCGCAATACGGTGACGCGCACTACAACGTCGCCCTGGCCTATGAACGCACCGGTGACCGCCGGGCGGCGCTCCGCCACTGGACCACGTATATCAAGCTCGATCCCGTTGGTCCCTGGTCCAACCACGCCCGCATCCAGGCACGCAAGATTCTGGAGCGGGAAAAGCTGGCCATCGTACATCGCGGATCGTCCGTCCGCCACGATTACCACTCGCGCCGCACGCGCAACGTACCCCGGCTGCTCGCCGTTCCCAAGCCCATGCTCCCCATGTAACCTCGCTGGACAGCTACGCATCTCAGGGGATAGGTTAATCCCGTGGCTGACTCCGTTCTCGCTTCGCAACCCGCCCCTCCGCTTACCCTGCTTTCAGAAGACGAACAGCTCTTTCGAGCGACCGTGCGTCAGTTTGCCCAGGAGAACATCGCTCCCCTGGTTCGCACCATGGACGAGCAGCAGCACTTTCACCCCGAGTTGATCCCGCAACTCTTCAATCTCGGTCTCATGGGCATTGAGATCCCCATCGAGTACGGTGGTTCCGGAGGCACTTTTTTCGAAGCCATTCTTGCCGTGGAAGAGATCTCTGCGGTGGACCCGTCAGTCGGTGTGCTCATCGATGTGCAGAATACTCTTTGCATCAACGCCATCTTGCGGTGGGGCACGCCCGAGCAGAAAAAGCAGTTTCTTAGCCGGCTCGCGACCGATACGGTCGGTGCCTACGCCCTGAGCGAAGCCGGCTCCGGATCAGACGCCTTCGCCTTGCAGATGCGAGCAGAAAAACGTGGCGACCACTACCTCCTGAACGGACAAAAGCTCTGGATCACCAACGCTCGCGAGGCCGGCCTCTTCATCGTCTTCGCGACTCTGGATCCGAGTGCCGGTTACAAAGGGATCACGGCGTTCCTGGTGGACAAGCGCACCCCTGGATTTTCCGTCGGCAAGAAGGAAGACAAGCTCGGCATTCGCGCTTCCTCCACCTGCGAAATCATCCTTGAAGACTGTAAAGTGCCCGCGGCCAACGTGCTGGGCGAGCCGGGCAAAGGCTACAAGATCGCCATCGAGACCCTGAACGAGGGTCGTATCGGTATCGGCGCCCAGATGCTCGGTCTGGCTCAGGGAGCCTGGTCCCACGCCGCCCGCTACGCTTTCGAGCGCAAGCAGTTCGGCAAGGCGATCGGGGAGTTTCAAGCGGTGCAGTTTGCCCTCGCCGAACTTGCCACTGAAATCGAAGCCACCCGGCTGATGGTTTACAACTGTGCCCGCCTGAAGGATAACAATCTCGGTTTCTTGAAAGAAGCCGCCATGTGCAAATATTTTGCTTCCCAGGTAGCCGAGCGTGTGGCCAGCCATGCGGTCGAGGTCTTTGGTGGTTACGGATTCGTGAAGGACTACCCGGTCGAGAAGTACTACCGCGACGCCAAAATCGGCAAGATCTACGAGGGCACCTCGAATATGCAGCTCGCGACGATTGCCAAGCTAATGCTCGGGAATCACTAGAAATCACCCGGTGTTGCGCAGGCCGGCGGAGATTCCGTTGATGGTTGCGGAGAGAGCACGGTTGATCGCGTCTGAGTCATCTCCCGCGCGCTTGCGCCGCAGCAGGTCGACCTGGATCAGGCTAATGGGATCCACGTAAGGATTGCGCAAGCGAATGGAACGGGCGAGCACCTGGTTGTTCTGCAGCAATTCAGATTGTCCGGTGATCGCCAGGATGCTCCGCCGGGTGCGATGGAATTCAGCCTCGAGCTTGCTGAATACCCGGTCGCGAAGATCGCTATCCGCAACCAGGGAAGCGTATAGCTGAGCAATGCCGAAATCAGATTTCGCGAGCGCCATTTCCACATTGCGGATCAGGTCGATGAAGAGAGGGAACTCGCGTGCCATCGTCGCCAGGATGGCCGCGCCGCCGGGTTTTTGCCCATAGGATTCAAGGGCGTGTCCAACCGCAAACCACGCCGGCACGAGTTGCCGGCTCTGCGTCCAGCCAAAGACCCAGGGAATGGCGCGCAGATCAGCCAGGCTGCGGCGCCCACCGCGGCGCGATGGGCGGGATCCGATCTTCGCGTGCTCCAGTTCTGCAACCGGCGTAGCTTCTTCGAAATACTGCAGGATTTCCGGATCGTTCAGAATGTGTTCGCGATAGAAAGCGAAGGCCACATCCGACAACTCGGCAAAAGCGGCTTCCCATGCAGGCGCGAGCACGCCGGTGAAATGACCATGGGGGTTACGCGCATTCGGCCGTGCCAGGGCATCGAGAGAGGCCGCGATCATGAGCTCCAGATTGCGCTCGGCGAGGATGACATCGGAATACTTCCAGTTCAGCACTTCACCCTGCTCGGTAATGCGGATCTGCCCGGTAAAGGCACCTGCGGGCTGGGCATAGATCGCGCGATGCGTCGGTCCGCCGCCGCGGCCGACAGTACCACCACGGCCGTGAAACAGCCGCAGGCGCACCCCGCACTCGCTGGCTACCTGGTGCAGTGCGCGATGGGCGCGGAAGATCTCCCAGGTGCTGGTGAGCATCCCTCCGTCTTTGTTGGAGTCAGAATAGCCCAGCATGATCTCCTGCGTGTTGTCCCACGATTCCAGTAACTGGCGATACCCAGGCGACTGCCACAATTCGCAGCAGATGGCCGGCGCATTGCGCAAGTCCTCAATGGACTCAAACAGCGGAACCGGCATCAGCCCAGGGTCGCCCTCTCTTCCCTCCACGCGGACGCCGCCGAGACGCGCAAGCCAGATCACATTCAGCACATCTTCGGTGCTCGCCGCGCCGCTGATGACGTAGTGACGAATGGCTTCGGGAGTGGAGGATGCTTTCAGCTCCGCAATGGCGCGAAAAGTATCGATCACGTCGGCCGAGGCTGCGCTCAGTTGCGCCGGCACAGACGATCCGCGCGCCGGGTCACACTTCCAGGCCGACGCTTCTTCCAGCGCCGCAGCGTGCAATCGCGCATGCTGGCGGATATCGAGCGTCTGCAGATGGAGGCCATACGTTCGTACCTCGAGTATCAAAGGGTCGATGAGCGCATGGGCCAGTCGCGGTCCGCGGTTCTCGACCAGGCTGGCATGCAGAATCTCCAGGTCTCCGAGAAACTCCTGCGCAGACTTGTAGGCAGGTAGACCAACCAGCGCCGCATCCAGTGTTGCGGCTCCCGTGGAACCACCGACGCCCGCGAGGCGCACCCGGATGCAGCTCACGAATCGCCGGTATGATTCAAACTCGAAGCGCTCTCCGAAAGCCTGCTGCCCGGTGGTATTGAGTGCGTGGAGATAATCTTCCAGCCGCTGTTCGAGGGCGCCGCTGATCGGCGCCTGCTGCGCCGAGCTGGTGAGCAGATCAAGGATAAGCCCTAGCTCTCGCTGATAATGGTCCAGTAGATGCTCACGAGCCATCTGCAACGCTTCGCGCGTGACCTGGGGTGTCACGTAGGGATTGCCATCACGGTCGCCGCCAATCCAGGACCCGAAGGATAGCAGCAACGGCATCTCGGCCAGGCTCAAACAAACCCCATACTCGGCCTCGAAAGCCGCCGCGACCTCGGCGTAGAGGCCGGGGAGAGTGCCATAGATGGAAGCATCGTAGTAGTCGAGGCCCATCTTCACTTCGTCACGGACCGTGGGGCGCCGGGTACGGACCTCATCTGTCTCCCACAGCGCGGTGATCTCCGCGGTAAGGCTTTCTTCGAATAGTTCCAATTGCTCGTCCGACAACGGGATGCGATCGAGCTGCTCGAGCAGATCGGCGATGCGATGCCGCTTGAACATCACGACCCGCCGGGCCACCTCGGTGGGGTGCGCCGTAAAGACAGGAATGATGGAAATGTGACGGAGCCAATCCAGGGCTTCTTCGCCGGAAATGCCTGCAGCCCGCATCGCCCGCAGTGTTCCCCGCAGGGAACCGCGCTGGGCCTCGCCGGAAAGCTGCAGCGAGAGCCTGCGGCGCTTGCGGTGGTTGGTCTCGGCGAGGTTGATGAGCTCGAAGTAGAAAGCAAAGGCTCTCGCCAGGCGGTAGGCCTGGGTGAGGTCCAGCGAGCGAACGCTGCCTAAGGCCGAAGCGAAGGGCTGCGCCGCCTCGGTTTGTGGATCCGCGGCCTCCTGGGCTTCGCGGCGGCGGATTGCGATCTGGCGCAGCTCTTCCACCTCGGCAAACAGCGGCTCGCCTGCCTGCTCGCGCAGAACCTGGCCGAGGAGCATGCCCAGCGAGCGAACGTCGCGCCGCAATGGCGCCTCTTTGATGTCGCCCGTGCGCGCTTCGAGTTCAGCCAGGCGAAGAGACCAATTCTCCGGTTTCCAAAGCAGAGTCATTGTCTTTGATTATGCCGGAAGCTGCGGCCGTCCCCGGCAAAAGCGACGCCGTTCTCAGGCGATCATGTGCGAGCGTGACGTCAGCTCAATCGTCTGCGCGATACGCGCCACGCGTTCATATGACTGCACCCGGTCCGCATGCTCGTAGGTGTCCGTAACAACGATCAGTTCGTCGGCGCCGGTCTCGTCCACCAGCTTCTCTATCCCCGCCTTCACGGTTGCGTCCGATCCCACGATGGCCGCGCCCAGTTTGCTCTCCACCGCGACCCGCTCAAAGTCCTGCCACAGCGGCTCCATGGAATCCACTGGAGGTAACAACTCCACCGGCCGATTGCGGATCAATTGCAAAAACCGCTGCTGTGGAGTGGTGAACAGACGCCGGGCGGCGGCATCCGTCTCCGCTGCAATGATCTGCACCCCTATGGTGAGGTGCGGTTGGCGCAGCACCGCACTCGGTTGGAACCGCTCGCGATACATATGCGTGGCTGCATAGAGATAGTCAGGAGCAAAGTGCGCAGCAAAGGCGAACGGCAAACCCAACATCGCCGCCAGTTGCGCGCTGAAGCCGCTCGACCCCAGCAAAGTGATGGGCACGTTGCTCCCTTGTCCCGGAATCGCCTTCACCACCTGTCCCGGCTCCTCAGGCCCGAGATAGCTCCGCAGCTCCTCCAACAATGCCGGAAAGTCGTCTCCGCTCTGGTGCAAGTCGCGTCGCAGGGCCCGCATGGTGGCAAAATCGCCGCCCGGAGCCCTTCCCAACCCCAGATCGATGCGCCCTGGATACAGCGCCTCCAGCGTGCCGAACTGTTCCGCGACTACCAGGGGAGCATGGTTCGGCAGCATCACTCCTCCGCTGCCCACGCGGATGGTGCCGGTCGCCGCCGCTACGTGTCCAATCAGGACTGCCGTGGCGGAGCAGGCAAGTCCGGCAATGGAGTGGTGTTCCGCCAGCCAATAGCGCTGGTAACCCAGCTGCTCTACGTGCTGTGCCAGACTCACCGAACGGGCAATTGCGCTGCCCGCACCCTCGCCCGGCCGCATGCCCACGAGATCCAGAACCGAAACAGCCAGCCTCTTGCTCATGCCCGATTAGATGAGGAAGCCTAAAAAGCGATTCAACCGTCGTCTTTCTTCATGGCAACTGTAAGGTTGCATGTCTGCGGGGCCTGGGCTAATATACAGGGCAATATGCAACTCGGAGGTTGCGTGAATGGAAGCTCAGATTGAGAAACGAATAGAGATTGCGGCGCCCGTATCGCGCGTCTGGCAAGCGTTGACGGATTCTCGTCAGTTTGGCGAATGGTTCCTGGTGAAGATGGATGGACCGTTTGTAGCCGGACAGCCGGTGGCCGGCCAGATTACTCATCCAGGATATGAGCATGTGCGGATGGAGATCATGGTCAAGGCAATCGAACCGGAGACTCTCTTCTCCTATACGTGGCATCCATATGCAATCGACCCGGAGGTGGATTTTACGAAGGAGGAGCCAACGCTGGTGGAGTTTCGTTTGCAGCCGATCGCGGGCGGCACTCTGCTTACGGTGACCGAATCTGGCTTCGATAAGATTCCGAGCGACCGGCGGGCAGAGGCGTTCCGGAGAAATGATGGCGGATGGGCGCAACAGATGAACAACATTCAGGCCTATGTCAGCAAGACGTCCTAGCACCGTACGCGCAAAGGCGGCGGTCTTTGCGGCATTGGGTGACGAAACCCGGCTATCTCTGCTCGCCCGGCTGTGTGACGGGCAGCGATATTCGATTGCTGCATTGACCGAGGGGACCAAACTGACCCGCCAGGCGGTGACCAAGCATCTGCGCGTGCTCGAGCGGGCGCGGATTGTGCACGCGACACGAGACGGGCGGCAGAGCCTGTTTACCTTCGATCCGCAGCCGGTTATCGAGATGAAGGAGTACCTGGAACTAGTCTCAAAGCAATGGGATGTTGCTCTGGCGAGATTGAAAACTTTTGTCGAAAATGACCAACATTGAGAAGGGAGCCCCATGGCCAATAGCTTCGGCACTGATATTCTGATTCAATCGCAAGATCCGAAGAGTGCGGCGAAGTTTTACGTCGATAACCTTGGATTTGAGATAACCGAAGAAACACGGAACATGGTCAGTCTGTGTGGCAAACACATCAATCTGTTTATAGAGCGAGGCCCGGCGCTCGGGCCAGTCCTGGAAGTTACCGTCGCTACCGTGGAAGAAGCCAAACAACGGCTGACGAGTCAGGGTTGCAAGATCGTCAAGGACGAGCCGGAATTTCCGCGGTGCTATATCAAGGATCCCTACGGATTGATCTATAACGTAATCAGCTGAGCGGACTTTCGTGTGTGCGCCAAACGGTTTCTTCTTATTGCTCCCCCTTGCCAAGGAAAGCCGGCTAGGCCGTGATCAGTTCGAGTGCCACCACTGCACGCGGAGGAAGCGCAATTTCCGCCTTGCTGCCTCGAATCGTCACGGGGAACGGCGCCAGTTTAATCTTGTCGGGGTGATCGAACGTGTTCCCGGCCGTCATGTCCGCGTGGGTCAGAATTCTTCCTCGCCCTTCAACGATACTTCCACTCGTCAATCGGATGCGCGCGGCAATCGTTGAGTCCAAAGATGGGTTCGTGATGGTAACGGTGACAGTCTTCCCATTCAGCGACGCTGAACCCGACAGTCCCTGCATAGCCGCAGTTCCACCAAGAGACGGAACCTGTAGCTCATCGCAGCGAATATGCATCTGGGTCAGTTGCGAGCGCATGTGGCTGCGATACATTTCGAAAATGTAATAGACCGGTGTGCGCACGAATCGGTCCCTTTGCGCCAGAAAGAGTGAATGGATGCAATTGATGGTCTGTGCCACATTGGCCATCGCAATCTTATCCGCGTGCCGGTTAAAGATGTCAAACGTGACCGCCGTATGGAGCGCATCGCGAAGCGTGAGCGGTTGACTGAGCAGATAAGCCGGACCAATTTCCTCACCGCGGCGATACCAGACACCCCACTCGTCAACCACCAGCTTGGTGTGGTGCTCGGGATCGTATTTGCCGATCGTCTCCCAATGCTTCTCAATGACCGTCTCAGTCCGCAAGCCTTCACGGATCACGTCGTACCATCCACGAGCGTCGAACGTGGCGGCTTTTTCCGGACTGTTTCGAAAGTCGGTGTAGTAGTGCACAGAGAGACCATCTACCCGCGAGTGGTGACCGTTTTGCATGGCGTCGAAGAACCCCGTCGTCCATCCCAGGTCGAGATCTTTCGAATGTCCGCGAGGGCCAACCGCGACCAGAAATGGCTTCGGATCGTAGGCTGGAAACTGGGTAACGAACCGCCTGTATAACGTGGCATATTCGGCGGGAGTCATATCTCCACCGCAACCCCACGATTCGTTGCCAACACCCCAGAAACGAACGCCGAAGGGCTCCTTATCTCCGTTTCCCGCTCGCTCGGCTGCCAGCGACACAGTGCCTGCGGGAGCGTTGCAGTACGACACCCAATCATGGAACTCTCGCGGTGAACTCGATGCCATGTTTGCGGCGAGGTACGGTTCGGCGCCGCACAGGCGGCACAAGTGCATGAACTCGTGAATCCCAAACTGGTTGGTCTCGGTGTCATCCATGCCCTTTGGCATGCTTGCCTGCCAGTAGTTGTAGGTCCTGGGGCGTTTTGCCGGTTCCCCGATGCCATCTCGCCAGTGATAGCCGTCTGCAAAACATCCGCCAGGCCAGCGATAGTTCGGTACCCCAATGCGCTTCATGTCGTCGATGAATTGCTTGCGAATTCCCCCGACATTCTCGATCTTCGAATTTCGGCCTACCCAGATCCCGTCGTAAATCACTCCGCCGAGATGCTCGATGAACTGCCCGTACAAATGCGGGCTGATTTCAGGACCCGCATCCTGGGGAGTGATCTCAATATCCGCGTCCGCAGCGAAAGCCCGGCCTACCCCCGCCACGGCTCCCGCGGAAATATAGGCGCTGGTTCGAAGAAAGCTGCGACGATCCATCCCGTCAGAGTAAACCCTATTACTTACCCGCGGCGAGCTGCTTCAGCCGCTTGCGGAGTTGATCGAGATCCTCACTGGAAAGATAGTGCCCGTCGGTCACCACGCCCGTGATCTTGCGCGTGTTGGCGATGTTCTCTAAAGGATTGGCTTGGAGTAGAACAAGATCGGCAATCCGGCCAATCTCCACCGTGCCATAATCGCTTCGCCGGTTGTAGAAGTCGGCAGGATTGAGCGTCGCGGTTTGCAAAGCCTCAAGCGGAGTGAAGCCGGCCGCAACAAAGCGCTGCAGTTCAAGGTGGAGACTCACGCCGGGAATCACATCGACCCCCGCAGGCGTATCGGTGCCGGCAATAAAAGGCACGTTGGCGGCATGGAGTTTGCGCACGATGTCGAGTTCGTGATCGACGAATTTCTCCCGCACAGGAAGCGGGTCGGTGTCGAGGGTTTTCAGGATAGAAGACTGCGATTCCGGCCACTGCCTGGTGACCCACGAATGTCCCGCGTAGGCCAGGTCTGGGTCCTTGGTATAGTCGATGGCGTCCACCAGCCATTGGCCGCGCTCCCAGTAAAGCGTTGGGCATTGCCAGACGTGATTCTTTTCGAGTAGCTGAATGATGTTCGCCTCTCGCGCGGGATCGTAGGTTTCGAGGAACATCCCGACCGTCTTCTTGCCGGTGAGATATTTGTCTTCGTCGGGAGAACTGGCTTCAAAGATGCCGATCAGGTGTTCGAAGGTGATCTGCCCCGAAGCTACAGCTTCTGAAGCACGAACTGCGTCCGGTACATGCCCCTCAAAAGGGATACCCACTTTCTTCGCTTCCTCGGCAATGGCGAAGTAGGCGTCCCGGGAAACACCGGACTGCACCTTGATGAAGTCCACTCCCCGGCTCTTGAGCATGTCGACTGCCTTGCGTCCGTCGTCCGGCGTGGCAATGGGGATGACTGCTTTGTAAGTGGATTTCGGACCATCGAGCATGGGGCCGGAAACAACCATGCGCGGACCGAGGAGACGGTGCGCATTGATCTGATCCCGGGCCTCGAGAACCTGGTCAAGTTTGCTGCCCATATCGCGAATCCCCGTGATTCCATTCGCGAGGAAGAGCGGGAGAACAAGGTCAGAACCATCGGCAGCGGTGCTGTCGAAGTAGACATGCGTGTGCATATCCCATAGGCCTGGGATCAGGTACTCGCCCCGTGCATCGATGATCTGACCCGCTTTTGGCGTGATGCTGGAAGAGAGAGCGATTCCGGTAATCCGGTTCCCCTCGATCATCACTGTGGTGTCGGGCTGGGTATTGCCCGTGACCGTGTCGATGACGGTTACGTGGGTGATGGAGAGCGTCTGCTGTGCCGAGGCACCAAGGGTGAAAAGGAACGAAGCAAGAACGAGCGTTTTAAGGATTGGCACATCGTGATGGTAAAGGTCTTTCACGCTTAGGAGAAAACCATTTTCCTGACACCCTCACGCACCGTTCCCCAGGCGCGGCTCTCTGGATCCACGACATCAAGGTGGTCGGCGGAAGGGATCATGTTCACGGTCACCGTGTCGCCCAGCCGTCGTGACTTCTCGGCCCATCGCGGCGGCAGCTCGGGCGGAATCTGATCGTCTTCCGTTCCCTGAATCAGGAGCTGAGGCACATGGAAGGGCAGGAGATCGCCTGGATCGGCCGCCCTATAACGACCCGGCAGATCTTGCGGAGGGCCGCCCATCAAAGCAAACACTTCCTGCTTGTCGTGAGCAAAGGTGAAATAACCCGAAAGATCGATGGTCAACTGGAGATTGACCGCGCCCGCAAGCGAGATTGCCCCGTGTAGTGGAACCTGCGGCTGGGGCGGATAGATCTCGCTGCCGCGATCGATGTGATGTCTTCCCGCTACCCAGAACGCCAGGTGACCACCGGCGGAGTGACCCATGGTGATCACCCGGGAGAGGTCCAGCGGATAGGTCTTCGCCAGAGTCGCGACAAAGTCGAAGCCGGCCGCAGCATCCTGAAATGTTCCCGGCCAGCCTCCGCCCGTGTCGCCGACTCTCCGGTATTCGACTGACCAGGTCGCGATCCCATCCTTCTTCAAGGCCGAGCATAGATAACCGGCGTAGCCCAGGTCGTACTCTGACTTCCACCAGCCCCCGTGGAAGAAAACCACCAGGGGCACCGGAGTTCGCGTCTGCGGGATCCAAAGGTCGCCGAATTGATAAGCGCCCTCACCGTAATGAATACGATGATCCCCAGGCAGTGCAGGCCGGGACAGAACGTCCATCGCTAGCGCAGCTCCACGATGATCGGCGTGTGGTCGGAGGGTTTTGGCTGAGCTCGCGGTCCTCGATCAATTTCGCAGCTTACCAGGCGATCGGCCAATGCCGGCGACAAAAGAAAATGGTCGATGCGAATCCCGCGATTGTGTTCGAACGCTTGCCGGAAATAATCCCAGAAGGTGAATTGGCCGCTTTCCTCCGGATGTAACGACCGGAACGCATCGACGTAGCCAAGATCAAGCAGTGCCCGATACCGTGCCCGCGGCTCTGGCTGGAAGAGCGCGTCCCGTATCCACGAGCTGGGCTTGTGGCAATCGATATCTTCCGGGATGACGTTGTAGTCCCCGCCAATCAACACCGGCAGGCCTTCCCTCCGCCATGCACTCATTTTGTTGATCAGCCTGTCCATCCAGGCCAGCTTGTAGAGAAACTTGTCGGTGCCCACCGGATTGCCGTTGGGGAGATAGATGTTCACCACGCGGATGCCCTCGATAGTCATCTCCAGATAGCGGGCATGGCTGTCCGCCTCATCGCCGGCGAGTGTGGTATCGATGGTCTCCATGGGATAGCGCGACAAAACAGCCACTCCGTTGTAGGCCTTCTGGGTCACGGCCACGCTCTCGTATCCTAGCCCCTGGAATACCAGGGACGGAAACTCTGTCGCCTTCAGCTCCTGCATCAGGAGCACATCAGGCTGATGCTGCTTGAGCCACGTGATCACGTGATCCATGCGTGCACGAATCGAATTCACATTCCAGCTGGCAATTTTCATGCTTCTCTCCGCTTCGTTGAAAAACATTTCCAGGAAAGGCCCGCGGAACCGCGGACCCCTCGCATCCTCTGAGGATCGCACGACGTTCCCCGCAGCCGGCACAACTATGATGGGGCGAGAGGCGCGAGCGTATATGTTTGTTCCCCGTCCGATTGGATTTGTAAGCAGCCCGTACAACGAGACAACTGAAATCCCGAAAGGCCTGCACACCAGGCATGAAGCAGAAGGGATACTCCGCGTCCTGCCGGAATTCGAGATTGGGCTTACTGACATTGAGGGTTTCTCCCATTTGTTTGTCCTGTGGCAATTCGATCGGTCCCAAGACTTCGACTTGATCGGCAAACCGCCCTTCGAAGACAAACCACACGGAGTATTTGCCACGCGCTCGCCCCGTCGTCCGAACCCCATTGGTCTTACCGTGGTTGCCTTGCTTCACCGGGAAAAGGAACGGCTGCATGTTCGCGGCGTCGACATGCTCAACGGAACGCCCATCCTCGACATCAAGCCATATCTATCGAGCGTTCCCGAGGAGCTATTGCGCCGTGGATGGCTGGCAGAAGCCGAGTCACGTCAGAAGTGATAGGGAAACAATGGCCAACCGGAACGATGGCAGGTAAAACTAAAGCCCGGGAAATATATCAGGGGGAAAACTCCGATATCCTAGCTTTGCGTCTTTATCAAGTCATTTTTCCCGGTTGAGGTCTCAATGGCTGCCTACGGAAGCGAGCTATCACGGCTGGTTGACGAGCTAAACCGCTCGACGACGAACAGAACGGGCGAAAATGCGTCGATCGACCGATTGCTGGCCGTCGCCGTGCACCGCGGCGCTTCCGATGTGATTCTGGTGGCCGGATCGGCTATCGCGCTGCGCGTGAGAGGATCGTTAACATCTTTCGCGGGCAAGCCATTATCCGCTGAGGATATTCGGAGCTTGTTGCTACCGCTGTTGACCGCCCGCCAGGCCGAGCAATTAGGGGCCGACAAATCGCTCGACTTCTGTTTCGAGCGGGGTCCGATCGGACGCTTTCGCGCCAATTTCCATCATCAGCGAGGAACGCTGGCGGCCAGTATTCGTTTGCTGCCCGCGCAGATCCCATCGCTTGAATCGCTGCATCTACCCGCGGCGCTTTCCCAATTGACCGAACGGCGACAGGGGCTCGTGCTCCTTACCGGTCCCACGGGATGCGGCAAGACATCGACCCTCGCCGCGCTGCTCGACCTGATCAACGCCCGGCGGCGCGATCACATCATCACCATCGAGGACCCAGTCGAATATCAGCATGCCAATCGCAGCTCGATTGTGGAACAAATTGAAGTGGGCCACGACACACCTTCGTTTGCCCAGGCCGTGCGCGCCGTGCTGCGCCAGGACCCCGACGTCATCCTGGTAGGCGAGATGCGCGATAGCGAAACTATGTCCGCCGCCCTCACGGCAGCCGAGACCGGCCACCTGGTGCTGTCTTCCATCCACACCAACGACACGTCTCAGACCATCTCGCGCATCCTGGATATCTTCCCTGCAGGGCATCAGTCTCAGATTCGCCAGCAACTATCCCTGGCCTTGCTGGCCATCGTCACCCAGCAACTTGTGCCGGCCGCGGATAACGCGAATCGCTATCCGGCGGTCGAAATTTTGATGGCCACCAGCGCCATCCGCAATCTCATGCGTACTGCCCAGGACCATCAAATCCGCTCGCATATCTCTACCGGGCGTTCAGAGGGCATGATGACCATGGAGCAATCCCTGGCTGAGCTTGTGGGAGCGGGCCGCATTACGCGCGAGACGGCCTTCTCCCACTGCTACAACACCCACGAGCTACGGCAATACCTGGGGGAAGCGCCGCACCAGTCTTGAGGCGCGGGTGCATCACTTGGACGCGGTTTCCGCGGGCTTTTGGCTCACGACCGCGCTGTTTACCCAGGCAGTCTTGCCCTTCAGCCATTGGGGATCTTTGAATTCCCAGCCCACGCGTGGCTGCGCCTGGTCGCCTTGCACGACGCCGCTGGCGATGCGCGTCTTTTTCCCCGCCGTCACTTCGAATTTCGATTGAGCTCCGGTGGCGCTCGCTCCGGGAACAAATGAGATCGTCAAGCCCTGATTTGCGTCATGGCCCGGGTCTGCTCCGGCAGCGGCGTAGTGCAATTTCTCGATGGACCATGCGCCGTTGGTCCAGGCCGCTTCCATGGTGACTGTTCTTCCAGGAAGATGATCGTCCGTGTCGACGATGGTTGCGTGATCGCCGGCCAGCGCCTGTACGTGCAGGGTGCATCCGAGTCCATCCTGCGCCTTCAGTTTCCATTCAGCGCCCACAGACAGGCTCTTCGGTGCACTCACAGTCGTCCATTGTTGCCCGGCGGCTGCAAAAACGGCGATATCGACGTCCTCTGAGACTGCGCCATGATAGGCGACAAAGTACGGCGGCTGGCTGATCTCCGTCCACACGTCTGCGACGCTGACCTTGTTGCCGATCTTGACCGCCGCACCCTCGCCGGCGACGGCTGAACGTTCGCGATAGATGAGCACGGGAGGATCAATACCGGCAGGCGAACTGCCTCCCCCACGCTCGCTGATATCCGAGCCTTGAACGAATTGCCATGACACCGGTTCGCCTGCGTGATCGACAAATCGCAAAAGATAGGTAGCGTCCTTGCCTGCATTCGCAGGGCTGTCGAGCTGCATCGTGGTCAGGTAGGCTTCTCCCGCGGAGCGCTTGTCGATGTCTACCATCTGCTGCTGGTTGGCGTAGTGGATCCGTTTGCCGGTGGTGCGCTCGGTGAGCACCGCATCATAGACGGGTGTCGCGCCCGCGCCCGGGTCGATGTAAAGTTCAATCATTGTATAAGGCAGCTCCGGACCAATCCACTGAACGAATTGTTCAGGCCAGTGACGATAGGCGATTTGCTCGGGAGCGACTGGTGGTGGAAGCGGCGACTCACTGCTCTGAGCGAACATTGAGACGGCACCGCAGAGAAGAAGAAAGGTGGGCACGGCTTTGGACATGGTGTCTCCTTGAAGTCTCGGTTTAGAAGGTGTAGCGGATGCCGAACTCAACCCGGCGAGCAGCTTCCGCGGCGAGTGGTTGGGTGAACGTGGGCGAACCGACCACGCTGCCCACAGTTGTCACATTGGTATGGTTGAGAAGATTAGCGGAACGGGCGTTCAGGGTAACGCTCTGGTGCTGGTCTGCCGCGAGCCCGTGGGAGTGAAGCTCGAAGGTGCGGCTTAGGTTGGTGTCCAGGTGGATGAGCGCGGGCATGGTTCCTGCATTGCGCCCGAGTGATCCATTCACGCTGGTGGCATTGAGCAGCCCGAACGGCGTTTGATAGGTGCCCGCACCCTGCTCTTCGGTGAGCGAAGGCCGATCGTTGAAGACCCCGTCTCCGTTGTTATCCATGCCGGTAACGACGTTATAGGGGGTCCCCGACGAAGCATCGAACTGGCCGGTGAGCGAGAGCTTTTCGGGAAGGTTCAGCTGCCCGATGGCAAACAGCCGGTGGGTCGACTCCCATGAGGCGCGAGCCGTTTCCCCACTATCGGAATAACTGGATTGGGGAAACAGTGTGGCCGAATCCGCATCCGTCTTCAGGTTGAAGTATAAGTAACCGACAAAGATGCCAAAGCGCTTGTAGCTGCGCTGATCGGCGCCCACAAAGACAACCTGGCCATGCAGGTGGCCGGACTGTTCAAATTGAAACAGGTTTTTGCCCGGCGCAATGGGCCGCGGAGCCAGCAAAGGATTGGTCGTGCTGCTGCTGACCAGGGGCGCGTTGACGTTGCGTGAGCGAAGCGTATCCCAGGCTTGCGCATCGAAGACGTTTGCCTGCACATGCCAGTGTTGCGGCAGCTCGTGCTCGACACCTAGCTGCGACTGGAACGACCAGCTCTGTCCCAGGTTGGCTGCAAACCGGCGTGTGGTCGCTACTTCGATGGTGGAAGGGGTGGGCACCAGTGGTTCCGTGTAAGAGGGCGAGTACAGCACCGTTTGTGCCTGGCGCACGCCGTTTAAGCGATAGGCCTCGCTGGTGATATCCGGCGTGACTGGAGTCGAAAAGAGTCCGCCGCGTACATGAATCACCCAGCGCTGCTTATGGTCGGGTGACCATGCGAGGCCAATCCTGGGAACCAGGTTGCCGAAGCTGGTGGGCGATGTTTGCAAGGCGTAGCGCAATCCCAATGCCAGTGAGAGGTTTGGCTTTACGCTCCACTGGTCTTGGGCGAACAAGGCCACGCGCCATTGCGCGAATGGCACCAGCGGCGTTCCCTGGGTGATGTTATAGGTGGTGGGAACTCCGCCGGGCAACGTAAACAGAGTCCGCCGGTATTGCTCCAGTCCGGAGATCGCGGTTAGTTGCTCACTATTGTCAAGGGCCGGGGCCAGACCGCCGCCGAAGACAAAGGCTCCATTGAACGTGTCAGGATCGTAGTCGTGAACCAGGATGCCCAGGGAGGCGGCGCCGATCTTTACCTGGTGCTTGTGGTGGCTCCACAACACGTCGTCATCCACTTCGAGATCACGCTCTCGATTTTCGAGATGCCCTGACGTGGCGCCACCCCCGGTGAAAGCGCCTGCGACTTGCAGGCTGGGCGTGGTGGAGAGCGGCACATTGGTGGTGTTCTTCCAGGTGAACCCGGTGTGTGTTTCGTGCAGTAGGGTCGGGCTGAGGGTGAAAATTTCGGTTAGCCGCAGGTTCTGTTCGCTTACCGTGCTGTTGTAGCCCGCTTCCGCAAGAACAAGACCGCCGCTGCCTACGTTGTCGGAATCGTTTACGTTGGCGGAATACGTCGCCGCCAGCATGTTTTTCGGGTTCAACTGCCAGTCGGTGCGCACGCTACCGATCCACAAACGCTGCGGGGCCGAAACACTTTCGTTTGCCGGGGTCTCATTGCCCTGGCTGTCGAGCACCACGGCGTTGACCACGTTGAATTCATGAATGTCGCGTCTTTCCAGGGCGAGAAAGAAGTCGCTCTTCTGTTTGCGGATCGGCCCACCGAGCTCGAATCCATAGCGGCGCTTGCCTGCGGGCGTGCTGCTCAGTGCGAAAGCGTCCGTGGCGTTAACAGAGGCGTCGCTGTCGGTGAAGAAGAGAGCACCGTGCAGTGAGTCCCGGCCAGGCTTGGTGAAGATCTCGACCCGGCCACCCTGGTACGGCGGCCTGTCGTATTCGGCGGAGAACATGTCCGGGTTTACGCGGATGGAAGCAATCGACGATTTGGGCGGCAATGTGCTGCTGTTTTGGAATCCGTCGACGGTGATGATGGCCTGGCCGGGAGCTCCTCCGCTAGTGGCGGCGAGCACCTGCAACTGCCGTTTGAAGTCGTCCGGGTCATCCGCCATGCCTTGAAGGTCCTGGGCAGTCAGCGTGTGTGTGCCCGCTCCGTGATCGGCATCTACTGAGACTCCGCTGTTTTCTCCTACCTCGATGTCGGTATGAACATCCGCGATGCGCAAATGGACGGTGATGTTCGCAGGGCCTTTGCCGCTGGTCTTGTTTTCTGCGAAGCCCTCAGCGTGGACAGCTACCTGGTATGGCTGGTTACCGGAGCAAGGGAAAGTGAAAGAACCATGTGGGCCGGTGGTAGTGTGCTCTTCACTCGCGGTTTGTAACTGAACGTCGGCTCCCACGACTGCGGCACCTGAGGGATCCAGTACGGTTCCACTTACCGTGCAGGTCTGCGCCGATAGTTTCCCGCTGCTGCTTAGAGCTGCGCAAAGGAATAGGCAAGTCCATCGATTCATATCTCAGCCTCGACTTACAAGCTGAGAATCGCAGTTAGCGTGGGAGGGAAACAGTGCAGGTTGTCACGCCAATTGGATGACAAGTGTCATGGCATGCGGGTGGTTAAAAAGGGAAACCGCAGATCTCTCCACTTCGCTACGCTCCGGCTCGGTCGAAAAAACATTTCCACGAAAGGTCCGCAGTTTCTCTCCAGGTCTACAGCCACCCTTTACTACGTGCCAAACGCGCAGCTTCTATTCGATTGGCGGCGCCCAACTTATTGATCGCCTCGGATAGATAATTCCGCACCGTCCCCTCGGACAAGTGCAAATCCACGGCGATCTCCGCTCCGGATTTTCCCTCACCCGCCCGCCACAGAATCTGCCGCTCACGCTCGCTCAAGGGGTCAGGCTCCTGCGTCCACGCTTCCGCAGCAAGCTCAGGATCCACCACCCGCAGCCCGCGGCATACCCGGCGCACACAATCCGACAGTTCCGCTGCGGGACGATCCTTAAGCATGTATCCCTGCGCACCCGCATCCATCGCGCGGCGCAAGTATCCGGCACGGGCAAACGTAGTGAGAATCACAATATGAACACGCGGATGACGGCTGTGCACCTCAGCCGCCAGCGTAAGCCCGCTCATCTCCGGCATCTCAATATCCGTTATCAGGACATCGGGCCCATGCTCCGCCACCAAGGTCATCGCTTCGCGCCCATTACGTGCGCGCGCCACAACGGCAATGTCCTTCTCAATCTCCAGCAAAGCAGCCAGCGCGCCCAGCACCATCGCCTGGTCTTCGGCCAGAACAACGCGAATTTGTTTGTTCACGGCTCCAAGACCTCTGCGGGAAGCTCAGGGCTTTCCCTGAATTGTGGTAGCTCGATGTGGAGGCGAGTGCCGCGACTCGACTCCAACGATAGGCTGCCGCCCAGTTCCTGAACCCGTTCCCGCATGCCGCGTAATCCATTGCCTTCCTGGCGGATGTCGCCCCGGCCGTCGTCCGCAATCACCAGTTGGGTGCGGTCTTGCTCCGAAAAGACTTCGATCGAGCACTCGCTGGCGTCCGCGTGGCGCACGATGTTAGTGACCGCTTCGCGCAGCACCAGCGAAAGTGTGGCTTCGTGCCGCGGTGGCAGGTAGGGAGCCTTCGCCGGCTTGTTCAATCGCACGCCCGCCGTTTTCAATACCTGGGCTGCCCGGCTCAGTTCAGAAGCAAAGCCTTCCGAACGGTAGCCGGTGATCGTCTTGCGCACCTCGGCGAGCGCTTGCCTTGCAGCGGTCTCAATCTCTGCGATCTCGAGCGCCGCTCGAGAAGGTTGGCTGTCGAGCAGTCGCCCAGCTAACTCGCTCTTCAGCACAATCAAGGACAGAGAGTGACCGAGCACATCATGCATATCCCGCGCGATGCGCTCCCGTTCGGCGGTCTTGGCTAGTTGCTCAATCTCCTCATGGGCCATACGCAGCTTGGCGTCTGCTCGATGTTTTTGCTCCATTCTTAGCCGGTTCATGCCAATCAACAAGGTAAAGCCCACGCCCATACTCCATGTCCAGGCAGAGAGATGGAAGAACCAGCTTTGCGTGACAACCGCTACGCATTGGAGCAGTAGAAGGCCGATCACCGTGTTGGTTGATTCCGACACCTCCGGGAGCGAAGCAGCTATATAGATGTAGATTCCCCAGGCGCTGGGATTGATCGGCACATAGACCATGGCCATGACGAACATAGCGGCCACCCAGAATCGGCGAAGGCGGGGCGGCCCGAAATGTGCCAGCAGATAAAAGGAAACGAAGAGAGCGAGCGCAAGAAACAACAAAATCCAATAGCGCAGCGGCTGGTGGTCCAGGTAGGGCTGCAGGCCCCAGAAGCCCAAAAAAATCAGCCAGATGCCGTGGTCATAATCAATCCAACGGCGCCGTTCACGTGGGGCAAGGTGGAGTGTGGAGTCTCGCCACCCCAACTGGCAATCGTTGGCGATCCAATCGTGCAGCCGGCTGCCGAAACTCCAACGTCGAGGCGATTGTGGCATCTCTACGCTTGAGCCTCCTGCCTGCGGAAGATGAACGCTGCTATCAGCAAAAATACTACCGCATAGCCGGCCAGGAGCGCCCAGGCCAACAAAGCCGAACTATCGCTGTAGCCTAGAGTCCGCAACGCGAGGCGGGAAAACCAGAATGACGGCAAACCGTGCGCGATCACCTGCAACCAATGCGGCAACGTCTCGATTGGCATCCACAAGCCACCGCAAAAGGACAGCGGCAGGTAGACCAGGTTGATCACTCCAGGGGCTGCGTTCGACGGCATCACCAATCCAATCACCAATCCCAGGCTGGCAAAGGGCAACACACCGCCAGCGATCACAGAAAGCAGCCGTAGCCCTTCCACCGTAGTGATCTGCACGCCGGCCATGGCTGTTCCCAGAATGATCAGCAATATAGTGATCCCAACGGCAAAGGTGATGGCGACGCATAGCTTTGCCAGCAGGTAAGCAGCCGCCGGCATGGGGCTTGCGCGTTTCATCTCCAGCCATCCATGGCCCCGCTCGAATGCCAGTCCAGCACCAATGCCGAACAGGGACGAGCCCATAGCGCCAAAACAGGAGTAGCCTGCCAGCAGGTATCGCGCAATCGTATGGCCTTGAAATACAGAACCTTTGTTGGTAACGCCGAAGAGAAGATAGAAGATGACCGGAAACCCAATCATCGAGAAAAGGTAGCTGCGATTGCGCGAAAGCTTGAGTAGCTCAAACCTGGCTTCGTTGAAATAAATTCGCGGCATTGATGGAGTGATCGCGACAGTCGCCATGGGGTCTCCTATTGCGCAACAAATGTGTTTTGATTCGTGAGAGCGAGGAAGGCATCTTCGAGCGCGGTGGCGCGCACTTCCAGCCCGCTTAAGGCGATGTCACTTGCCAGCATGGTACGCAGCACAGCTTCAGGAGTGGGGGTCCGCACCAGCATGGAGTTGCCGTCCTGTTCCACGCTCGTAACTCCAGGTAAGGCGGAAACAAAGGAAGACGTGAGCGACGTTGTACAGCGAATCGCCCGCGAACCGTCCGCCGTCTTAAGTTCCTCGGGCGTTCCCGCGGCGATTACCTTGCCTTTTTGAATCACCACAATTCTGCTGGCGAGGGCATCCGCTTCTTCCAGGTAATGGGTGGTGAGCAGAATCGTTTTTCCCCGAGAGGTCAGCCTGCGCACCTGTTCCCACATGGCCCGTCGCGCCTCTACATCCATGCCGAGTGTCGGCTCATCGAGACAGATCAGGTCAGGATCACCGCAGAGCGCAAGAGCAAACAGCATGCGCTGTTTCTGTCCGCCCGAGAGCTTGCCAAACTGCCGCTCTTCCAGGCCCTCCAATCCGGCGACCCATAGCAGCTCATCGAGCGGACGCGGCTGCGGGTAATAACTGCGGAAGAGTTGCAGATGCTCTCGCACCCGTATCGCTTCCGGCATGCGGCCGACCTGCAGCATTGCCCCCAGCCGCATACGGCTCGCGCGGTCTCGGGGGTTGCCCCCGAAGATCTCCACCTTACCCGATGTTGCCTGGCTTAATCCCAACAGCAATCGCACCGCGGTGGTCTTGCCCGCGCCGTTCGGCCCAAGCAAGGCCACGACTTCTCCGGCGCGCAGCTCGAGCGAGAAACGATCGAGCGCGGTCTGGCGTCCAAATTTCTTGGTGACACTGTCGAGCGATGCGACAGCGGAACCCTCTTTGGTCGCGCTGTGATAAGGCTCCACCATGACGCTGGCTGCCATTTCCCCTCCCTGTACCTGCTTGAGACATCATCCGGCTGCAGGGCCGCCAACAATAGTGTCTTTTGTCAAAAAGAATCGCTGACATTTGTCATGTAGTTCCGCAGGACAAATTACTCTAGAGAGTCGGGGGACCGGATGCGGAGTTTGCCTGGGGTGTGGAAAGCGGCCATGTGGATCGGCCTGATGCAGTTTTTGCCGGCAACCGCCGTTCACGGGCAAGCAGGACCCCCTCTCCCCCCACTCCCTCCGGGTTCCCCGCAAGCCGCGGGCCGCCAGATCTTTGCTACCCGATGTGCATCCTGTCATGGCACCAATGCGGGCGGCGGCGAGTTTGCCCCGTCCATCCTGGAACGCGTGCCCCTGCGCTCCGATGATGAATTGCTGAAGCTCTTGCACAACGGCATTCCCACGGCGGGCATGCCGGCTTTCCCGGATGTTGCCGGTCAGGACCGTGCCAACCTGATCAGCTTCCTGCGCACCCTGAAGCCGTTTCGGGGGGCAGTCGCCGAGCGTGCCTCGGTCACGCTTGAAGGCGGGAAAACGCTCGAAGGTATAGCGTTAAACCGCTCAGACAAGGATATGCAGATCCTGGGCGATGACCATCAGCTCTATCTGCTGCGCAAGACAGAGTCGGGCGAATACCGGGTGGTTACGTCGCAGGCTGACTGGCCGAGCTACAACGGGCAGACGGCCGGCAGCCGCTACAGCGAGCTTACGCAGATCACCAGCGCCAACGTATCCCGGTTACAGCCCAAGTGGATCTACACCGTGGGTGGGGTCAGGGGTTTGCAGGCGACCCCGGTCGTCGTGGCGGGTGTGATGTACATCACCTACGTCAACCAATGTTTTGCGCTCGACGCGGGCAGCGGACGCCAGATATGGCACTATCAGCGCTCCCTCACCCAGGGCCTGGTGGGGAATGCCGTTTCCGGTGCGAATCGCGGCGTTGCGGTCGCCGGTGACAAGGTATTCATGGTCACTGACAACGCTCACCTGATTGCTCTCAACCGCATCACTGGGGCGCTTGCATGGGAGACGTCCCTGGCCGACTGGCATAACAATTACAACGCCACCGGGGCGCCCCTGATCGTTGGCTCGATGGTCATCTCCGGAACTTCTGGCGGCGACGAAGGCGCGCGCGGCTTTGTGGTTGCTTTCGATCAGGCATCGGGTAAAGAGTTGTGGCGCTTTTGGACCGTGCCGAAGCGCGGCGAGCCGGGCTCTGAGACCTGGCAGGGGACGGGGATCGATCACCCCGGCGGCGGCACGTGGATGACGGGAACCTACGACAAGGAGCTTGACACAATCTATTGGCCCGTCGGCAATCCCGGCGACGATCTGATCGGAGACGATCGCAAAGGCGACAATCTCTACACCGACTCCGTGGTTGCGCTTGACCCGAACACAGGCAAGCTGAAGTGGTATTTCCAGTTCACGCCCCACGACGTGCATGACTATGACGCCATGGCTCCCCCTTCGCTCATCGACGCCGACTGGGAAGGGAAGCCGCGCAAGTTGATGGTGCAGGCCAACCGCAACGGGTTCTTCTATGTGTTGGATCGCACCAATGGCAAGTTCCTGCTGGGCCGCCAATACACCAAAAAGTTGACCTGGGCTACCGGCCTCACTCCCGAAGGCCGTCCCATCGTCGCGCCAGGTAAGGAGCCGACGCCTGAGGGTACAAAAGTTTGTCCCTGGTTGAATGGCGCCACTAACTGGTACTCGGCGTCCTGGAATCCGCTCACCTCGCTTTACTACGTGCAGACCAACGACAAATGCGGCATCTTCACCCGCACCGACGCGCCGTTCCAGTTGGGCCACGGCTACATGGGCGGCTCCAACAGCCCTGATCCCGCCGATCCAGGCCGGCGAGTCCTGCGCGCCTTCGACGTTCAAACCGGCAAGCCGGCGTGGGAGTTGCCCCAGACCGGGCCGGGAGACACTTTCGGCGGCGTGCTCAGCACCGCGGGGGGCCTGGTCTTTTACGGAGCCGACGACGACGCGTTCGCCGCAGCGGACGCGAAGACCGGCATGCCGCTGTGGGGCTTTCAGACCAACGAGGCGCCGCATGCTTCGCCGATGACCTATATGTTCGACCACCAACAGTACGTCGCCGTTGCTGTGGGTCCCAACATCATCGCCTTCGGCCTGCCGGACTAGATGGCGGAGAAAGCCGTCCCCGTTCGACAAGCTCAGGGCAGGCTCTACGGGACTCATTTTGCAATCCGCAGGTTCACACAGACGTCTCATAGAGAGACCCTCCCGCAGGTGCAAGGTTGCAATTGCCGGCCCAGGCACTTAACCTTCTTCTGCGTCCAGGCGCGAAAAAAGGGGTGTCATGTTGAAGCAATCACGGAGAGATTTTGTCAAAGCCGGCTCGGCGGCGCTTATCTATAGCTCAACCGTCGGCAGGTTGGCGGCACAGACGTTGAAGGTGCCGTTAGGGCTGCAACTGTGGTCGGTGCGAGAACTCTTGCCCAAGGACTATGAGGGTACTCTGAAACAGCTCGGAGCCATTGGCTTCCGTGAGATCGAATCAGCCGGCTACTACAACCACTCCACTGCGCAAGTAAAACAAGCCATGAGCGCGGCAGGCTTGCACCTGGTAAGCGCGCACTATGACTCGGACGGTTTGCATCAGAAGCTTGACGAGAAGATTGCGTTCAACAAAGAGCTGGGCGTCAGTCATATTATCTGTTCCTTCCCTGGGTTTAAAGACCCGTCGCGAGTCGCGGGCCTTACCCCGAAACAGAGGTCCTCTGCCTTCAACCTGCAAGACTGGCGCTGGAATGCAGAGCAGTTCAACACCATCGGCGCGAAAGTAAGCGCAGCCGGCCTGAAGTTCGGGTATCACAACCACACCATGGAGTTCCATAAAACGGATGGAGTGGTGCCCTACGATGAGTTGCTGCGGTTGACCGATCCCGCTCACGTGACCATGGAGATGGACTGCGGCTGGGTCACGGTCGCGGGTGCGAACCCCATCGAGTATCTGCGGAAATATCCCACACGCATCTCCATGCTGCACGTAAAGGATTTCAAGAACATCACTCCTGAATCATCGATCGAGAATGTGCCCACGATTGTCGAGTTGGGACAGGGCACCATCGACTACCGCCCGATCTTTCAGCAGGCGGCCAAATCCGGAATTGTGAAGCACTGCTTTGTCGAGCAGGAAGGCTACAACGTGCCGCCGATGGAGGGCCTGAAGATTGATGCTGACTACATGCACAAGCTAGGCGTCAGCTAGCCTAAGCTCGTCTGCCTAGCAAGCGAGCCAGGCTGCCCGGCGCCGCAACACCAAGCAACCGGGTGCAGCCGAGATACCCAAGCCCGAAAATCGACAGTACGCACAACCCAACCAACTCGGGCCGGTGGAAGGGCAGCACCCGTTTGACCCCATACGCACACGCAGAAGCAACCAGAGCGCCCACCCACAATCGGGCGACTCGGGAAAGGGATGCGACGACAGCGCCAATACGGGCCTGTAGTGCACGGCGCAGCAACGCAAACTCAACCCACCCCGCCAATCCTGCTGAAAGCGTAAGCCCGGCAACGCCCCAGCGCGGATCAATGCCCAACAGTCTGGGAAGTGGCAACGCAAAAAAATATCCCAAGGCCACCGTCAACACCACGCGAATGATTGCGAAGTTCAACGGTGTGCGCGTATCCCGCAGCGCATAGAACGCAGACGAGTAGAGCCGGCCCGATGTCGACGCCAGAAGACCCACACCCGAACCTGCCAGAACACTCCAAACGAACGTCACATCCTGTCCGGTGAAGTGTCCACCGCGATAAATGGTGGCGACGACCACATCGCCCAGAACAACAAACGCTACTGCCGAAGGCACAACGAAAAAGGAAATGTTCTTAAGCCCATTTTCCAGCCGCTGTCGCAGCACCCTCCCGATTTCCTCCTGTGTGCCCAGGGCGCTCGACATGGCAGGCAACTCCGCAGC
This sequence comes from Acidobacteriaceae bacterium, assembly GCA_049693715.1. Lineage (GTDB taxonomy): Bacteria > Acidobacteriota > Terriglobia > Terriglobales > Acidobacteriaceae > PALSA-350. The sequence goes on from JBAVQC010000075.1 coordinate 34,826, forward strand.
AGAAATCGCCATGCCGAACAGGCTCACCGGCAGCGAGTTCAAGGTCTGCGCGTAAGCAAGAGCGGAGACCGCACCCACGGGCAAAAAGCTGGCCAGGAACGAATCGACATACGCACTTATTTGCACCACGCCCCGGCTCAGAAATACCGGGAAGAAGTTCCGCACCACCGTCTGCACTTGCTCGTTGCCCAGAGTGAGACGCAGGTGCAGCGGACGCAGGAAGCGCAGCACCGTCGGCAATTGCACCGCGAACTGTAGGCCGCTACCGATCACAGAAGCGATGGAAATAATGACGGCCAGCCTTGACTCTCCGACCCGGCCACCCTTCCACAGCAACGCCGTAATCATGGCTACATTCCAGATCACCGGCGCGGAGTAAGAAAGAAAAAATTTGCGGTGGCTGTTCAGGATGCCCAGGCACCAGGCCGACAGGACAAGCAGCGCCGCACCGGGGAACAGAATCTGTACCAGCCGGATCGTGAGCAGTCGGGTCTCGCCGTGGAAACCGGGCACGATTGCGTCGATAAGCCAGGGGGCAGCGAACACTCCTGCCAGTGTTACCAGCGACGCGATCAAGAAGAGGATCGCGAAGATCGCTTCGGCCAGCTGATTGGCTTCGTCGTGCCGCTCTTCTGCCCGCAACCGGGCATACACGGGGATAAACGAAGCGGAAAGAACGCCTTCGCCAAAGAGAGTCTGGAGGAAATTTGGAATACGGAAAGCGCCGCGGAACGCATCCGCGGCGTTGGAATTCCCGAAGTAATGGGCGAACACCCGGTCGCGTACCAGCCCAATGATTCGGCTGAGCAAAATGCCGGCACTGACAGTAAATGCGGAGGATCGTGAAGCGATGCCTTTACGCTGGGTTGAGGTAGTCAAGGGGCCTGTGGTTGCGCTGAAAGCTGCTCTTACTTTAATCCATGGGGCAGGGAATCCCCGGCAATTCCGCCACCGCAGGAGCCAGCTTGTTACGCCTGCTGCTCCAGTTGCAGCACCAACTCTTCCCACTCGGCGGTGAGCGACGCATGCCGCTGCCGCAAGCTTTCCAGCCGCTGGGTTACGCGCTGCGTTTCCTCCGCGCTTTCATACACTCCCAGAGACGTTTCCGCATCAGCAATCGAGCTTTCAAGCCGCGGAATCTCTTCCTCGACAAAGCTGCAGCGCTCCTGCATCTGGCGCAGCTTGATGGGGTTGACGCGCCGGCCCTTGGCGGCTGCAGCATCGGTGGAGGCCTTTTCCGGCTCCTGCACCGCTGCCGTGCCGTTCGACCGGTTTCCCTGCGTCTCCACCGCCTGCTTCCGGTACAGATAGTCTTCGTAATTGCCGGGGTAGACGTGAACATGTCCGCCCTCGACTTCAAAGATCCGGGTTGCGAGTCGATCGATAAAGTAACGATCATGGGAAACCATGACCACGGTTCCGTTGAACCGGGCAATGGCCTCAAGCAGAACATCCTTGGCGCGTAGATCGAGGTGGTTTGTCGGCTCGTCGAGCAACAGGAAATTGGCCGGGCTCACCAGGATGCGGGCTAGCGCGTAGCGGTTGCGCTCTCCACCCGAGAGCACGCCCAGGGGCTTGAAGACGTCGTCGCCGGAGAAGAGAAAGCACCCCAGAAGGCTACGCAGATCGGTCGTGGACACCCGCGGCGCGGTGTTGCTGATGTCGTCCAGCATGCGGGCATCGCCGTCCAGCACCTTGTACTGGTCCTGGGCAAAATATTCCGCGGTGACATTGTGGCCCAGGCGAAGGTTGCCACTCGTAGGTGGTTCCATGCCCGACAGCATGCGGATCAGGGTCGATTTTCCCGCCCCGTTCACCCCTACCAGGGCGATGCGGTCGCCACGGTCGATGGTGAAGCTCACATCTTCCAGCACCTGCTTGGGCCCATAGTTCTTCGCCAGGTCTGAGACTTCGACCACGGTACGGCCGGAAGGCTGCGGCTGGGGAAAGCTGAAGTGGATCGCCTCTTCCTCGACCGGGATCTGAATGCGCTCGATTTTCTCCAGCTCCTTGATCCGGCTTTGTACCTGCTTTGCCTTGGTGGCTTGGTAGCGGAAGCGGCTGATGAAGGCCTCGAGATGCTCGATATGCTCGCGCTGATTCTTATAGGCCGCGGCCAGTTGGGCTCGCCGTTCCTCTTTCTGTGTCAGGTATTTCTCGTAGTTGCCGTGGTAGACGTGTAGGGCCTTGTTCCAGATCTCGATGGTCTTGTCGACGGTCACGTCGAGAAAATACCGGTCATGGGAGATGAGGATGTAGCCATTGGGGTAGTTGTGGAGATAGTCCTCCAGCCAATTGCGGGTTTCGAGGTCAAGGTGGTTGGTGGGCTCGTCCAGCAGCAGCAGGCTCGGCTTTTGCAGCAGCAGCTTGGCCAGGGCGATGCGCATCTGCCAACCACCGGAAAATTCCTCTGTCTGCCGGGACCAGTCATGCTTGCTGAAGCCCAGGCCGCCGAGTACCGTGCCCACCTGCGCATCGAGTGCATAGCCATCGTGGGCGCGAAAGTGGGAGTCGAGAAAAGAGAATCGATCCGCTGCCGCGGCGTACTCGGGTGTGGAAGGGTCAAACTCGGCCAGGCGTGTGGAGAGGATCTCCAGTTCCTCCTCCATGCTGCGCAGCTCAGCAAAGACCGACAGGCACTCGGCAAAGACGCTACGGCCGCAGAGTGCCAGGCCCTCCTGGGGCAGGTACCCAATGGTCATGCCCCGAGTACGCTGCAGGCTGCCATAATCAAGAGATTCGGCGCCGGCGAGCGCTTTGAGCAGGGTCGATTTCCCGGTACCGTTAGCGCCCACCAGGGCGGTCTTCTCATTGGGCGTAATAAGCCAGTCCGCGTTCTCGAACAAAACGCGGGGGCCAAACCGTTTTCCGGCACCAGAAAGTTGGAGCATAAGAAAAGCAGCGCCAAGGCGCTGCTCTCATTGTCGCATCTACAGCTCAGAGACCGCCAAACCCCACCAGGGAGTGTTCGTCCGTCAAGCTAACAACGCACGCCCGGGTTTTTCGCCGGGAAAGGCTCAAACCTTGGGAGCAGCCTCCTTAATCACAGTCTTCTGCTTAACCTTTGGCCGTTTCGCCGTAGCCTTCACCGGCGCCTTCCGGGCCGTAGGCGGTGCGAATCGCGAATGCAGAAACGTCTTATAGTCAACCTCTGTCTGGTCGGCATAATCCACCGCAAAATCCACCACCGCCTCCACCAATCGATCCGAAGTGCCAATGTATCCATCGAGCGCCACCGGATCTCCTGATCGCGCATGCCCGCGAGCCAACAACTCACCGCAAATCTCGGCATACTGCGTCAATCCTTCCGCCTTTAAATCCTCCATCTCAATCGACGCCTTGTGGTCATTCAACTGCCGAACCAGGTACTGGCGATTGTGAATCGTGGTCCACCCCAACAGCATGTCCGAGAGAAACTGCATCGCCCGCTGACCCTGCACCACCCGGCGCCCCTGGTGCTGTGGCGCCCCCATCTCCCCCAGGTAAGGGGCATACGCCGATCCGGGTTCCTCCTTGATCTGCAAAAACAGAGGATCGTCGCTGCCGTTTCCTTCCATGTAAACGATGTAGTCGCGCAACCCCACACTCCCCGTACCCACCACGCGAAACGCAACATCCAGCGGACGGTACAAATTGAAAAAGTGCTGGCGCTCGGGCAAAAGCGATTCCCGATACATGGTCAAGGAATCGAGGATCATCTCCGCTTTAGCAGGCGACAGCCGGTACTGCAACGGTTTGTGTTCGGCGAAGACTCGGTGCGTCCCGTCCTTTCCCCCTCGGGAAGGCGCCTTCGGCTCCGTGAGGAGGTGTGCCGCGTTAACCTGCGGAGTGGCCTGCTCGGCCTTGCGCAGGACCTGCGAAACCGGCGCGATCCGTTGCAGACGGTGCACCTGAAAGTGCGCCACCTCCATCACCGTCATGCGCGCGAAGGCCCGCATGGACCGGCGATAGCTACGCAAAAACAGCGCCGCCGCCGCAACGCAAGCAGCGTTCTTGCACCCCGCCTCGCGTCCTGCCAGGATGATACTGGTGGCAAGACGCTTCACATCCCACTCAAACGGTCCCCGGATGGTTTCGTCGAAGTCGTTGATATCGAAGACCAGCCGCCCATCGGGCGCGGCATACGCCCCCAGGTTCCTAACATGGGCATCCCCGCATAGCTGGGTAAAAATGCCGGTATGGGGTAGCACCGCCAGGTCGGCAGCCATCACCGGAACCGCGCCGCGAAAAAAGCCAAACGGAGAAGCCGCCATCCGCTGCCACTTGATGGCCAGCAGCGCCGGCACCCTGCCCACGGCAGAAACCGCCAGAGCATCGATGGGATCGGTCTGCCGGTCGCTCGCACTCCACCGCTTCTGCTCCTGCCTCCGCACCTGTTTGCGCCGCGATTGGCCAAAGGCCCGGCGCTCCGGCGGGGGCAGCACGTGCTTAATCGTCATCGTTGTTGTTCCCCCGGTGTTTGCGCCGTGGAGTGCAATAAGTGCTCCATCTCCACATAAACCGCGTTCGTCCAACCGAAACCCACGACGTTCTGGTACCCGGCGATGATCTCCACATTCGACGATCCGGTTTCGACGTTGTACTTCTCGTGGATGGTGCCTTCCTTCTCGAAGCTGGTGCGGATCGTATGCGTGAATTGCTCGGAGACTCTTCGCGCGTCGTTGAGGTAGCCAGTTTTTCGCAGGCCGTCGACCGCCAACCAGTTCAACGGAGCCCAGCCGAAGGGCAGATCCCATTGCAAACCGCTGGCGTACGTGCTGCAGGCCAGTCCGCCGGGTTTATCCAGCACGCCAAGGTGCTCATCGACGGCCTTGGCCTGCTCCGTCGTCGCCAGGCCAGCCCATAGAGGATAAAAGATGGTCGCGTAGACATAGGTCGACTGTTCGCTGGTGGTGAAGTCGTAATCGAAAAACATCCCTTTGTCCGCATTCCACAGGTACTTGTTGATGGCCCGGCGGCGCGCTTCGGCTTGTTGCTTCCATTGGGGCACCTGGGCCGTCTGATGAAGCATGGTGGCAAAGTCCGCCAGGTCGAGTTCGTATTTATAGAGCAGGCTATTGAGACCCACCGCGGCGTAGTGCTGGGTCGACCCGCTGAAGGGGCCGAAACGGAACGAAATATCGAAGCCCGACTCCCGTACCGCACGATCGCCCTTATAGAAATCGCGGCTCAGGCGAAAGCCGTGCGACCAGGCGAGCCGGCAGACCACCGAGTGGCTCGGATCGCAACTGGTCCTGGCCAACACCGCCCACTCTGCCGGCGATGGGTTTTCGGGTGCGGGGATCAGATACTTGGTGTGCACATCGGGATGGGCGACCAGCCAGTCGATCACATCGATGTAGTAGCTGCTGTGGTCGGCAATATCCGGCACCGGGCCCTCCCCGATATCTAAATACCGGGCCAGGCCGGTTTGTCCGGCGCGGTGCATACTGCGCAGCCAGAAATCGTGATCGCGATGGGCGTAGAGATAGGCGTGAGCGATCCACTTCTGCTGCCGGGCTCGATTGGCGGGCGAAGGGTCGCGGGCGATTTCCGCGTCATAAACGGCGCGAATCATGGAGCTCAGGAAGGGCGGCTGAGAGCGGGTGAGGAAATACGTGCGGTTGGCGTTGAGAACAGCTCCGTAGTTCTCAATCTCGTAAAAGAAGTTTTCTACCATGCCGCGGGCCAGGTCCACCCGGCCGTCGCGCAGCAGGCCTAAGATGATGAAGTAGCTGTCCCAGCCGAACATCTCGTTAAAACGACCTCCCGGCACCACGTACCGGTTGGGCAGGTACAGCAGCCCCGGCTGTGGAATCTCCGACTCCTTTACATCCCCCAGGTGCTGGATGCGGTGGGGCAGGTGTGCGATCTGGATCTTGCATTGAGTGCGCAGCCGCAGCAACTCGGGCGGCGTGGGCGCGCCGAACGGAAGATAGAGCAGCGGCGGGGTCGTGACCTTGGGGTCGATCAGGGACTGGCATTCCGACATGGATCGGGAGAGAGTATCCCAACCCTGATGTATGTAAGCATCAATTGTTGGCTCCGGCGCTGGCTCGGCCTGAGCCCAAACTTGCCGGCAGGCGAACTGCAGCAGCAAGAGGGCGATTATCCCAACCGTTCTCATACACTTCTTGCCTCGCTGCGATGTTACATGCCGTGACGGGTAGGGATGAAGGGGCGAACTCGTGGTGGGTCACAAACACAAAGTATGGTTTTGGATCGGGGTCAACGCCCTCGCGTTGGTGATCGCAGCGGCGACGACGTTCGAGATTCTGCTTTCCCGGGCTGCGCCGATCTTGCGGGCTCGGTTGCTGCAGAGCCTCTCCGCCCGTTACCAGAGCCGGGTAGAGCTGGGTTCTTTTGACGTTTCCCTGCTGCGCGGTTTCGAGGTCTCTGGGAAGGATCTAGCTGTCTATCCCTACAACATCGCATCCAACACGCCGACGTTTTCAGTGCGGCGATTCGCCTTCCGCACCGGCTATGCCAGCCTGCTGCGTTCGCCCTTGCACATTGGCCGCGTCGAGGTCGAAGGGCTACGCATCAATCTCCCACCCAAAAGCCAGCGCAAAGACGTATCCCGGCCCACCAACGGTCATCATCCACCCAGCAATGTGAGCATCTTTGTCGACGAAATGGAATGCACCGACACGGTGCTCACCCTGGGAACGGACAAGGCGGGCAAGCTGCCGCCTCGGTTTGTTATCCAGAGTCTCTTCCTGCGTTCGATCGGTCGTGGCCAGCCGATGGACTTTACCGCTGTCCTGACCAATCCCAAACCCGTCGGCCAGATCGAGAGCCGGGGCTACTTCGGCCCCTGGAACACCGACCGGCCTGGAGCGACAGCACTCGGCGGCACGTACTCCTTCCACGATGCCGACCTGGGCACCATCAAGGGCATCGGTGGAATCCTCTCCTCGCAAGGCAGATACCAGGGCACGCTGGACAAGATTGTGGTGGATGGGACGACCGATACGCCGGACTTCCAGGTGAAGATCAGCGGTCATAAGGTGCCCCTGCATACGGAGTTCCATGCGATTGTCGACGGCACCGATGGAGACACCTATCTGCAGCCGGTTAAAGCCCAATTTCTGCATTCGTTCCTGGTCGCGCGCGGCTACGTGGTGCGCGTGAAGGGAGAACCGGGACGCCACGTCTACCTCGACGTAGCCATCGACCAGGCCCGGATCGAAGATCTCCTTCGCCTGGGCGTGCGTACCGATCCGCCCGTGATGGTAGGCCAGGTGAAGCTGCATACGACCCTCGATCTGCCCCCAGGGCCCCAGGATGTGGCCCACAAGCTAAGGCTGCAGGGCAACTTTGCCATCAGCAACGGGCGCTTCAGCAGCGAGAAGATCCAGAGCAAGATTGACCAGCTCAGCCTGAGGAGCCAGGGTCAGGTCGAATTGGCCACCCAGGAAGCCCGGGACGGGAAGATTCAGGTTGCCCGGTCTCAGCTGCGCGGCGACTTCAAACTGGCGGATGCCGGGCTGAGCTTACCTAACCTCCGCTATGACATCCCGGGCGCGGCCATCAAGCTCGCGGGCATCTATAGCCTCGATGGTGCTAAATTCAACTTCGCCGGAATTGCCGATATGCAAGCTACTGTGTCTCGAATGGTCGGAGGTTGGCGAGGTGTTCTGCTGATGCCGTTCGATCACGTTTTTCAAAAGAACGGAGCCGGCACCGAGGTCCCCTTCAAGATCGACGGCACACGATCCGATCCACACTTCGGGCTCGATTTCGACCGCCTTAAAAAGAAATAGGTTCGCTATGCGCAGAACAGCAATCAATTCGCTGGTGATGGCCGGGACGGTCCTGGGCCTTGCCGGTGCAATTGCCCAGACCCAGGCCACGCCCGCAAAACCCGACCCGTGGTGGAAGCACGCGCTGATTTACGAGATCTATCCTCGCAGCTTCCAGGACTCCAACGGCGACGGAGTAGGCGACCTGAACGGAATCACCCAGCGGCTCGACTACCTCAAGGATCTGGGAGTGGATGCGATCTGGTTGTCACCGATCTATCCATCGCCCCAGGTCGATTTTGGCTATGACGTCTCCAACTACGAGGCGATCGATCCCCAATATGGCACCATGGCTGATTTCGATCACCTGGTGGCCGAAGCAAAAAAGCGGAACCTCCGCGTCATCATGGACATGGTGTTGAATCACACGTCCGACAAGCATCCTTGGTTCATCGAGTCGGCGAGCTCCAGGACGAATCCCAAGCGTGACTGGTATATATGGCGCGATGGTAAAGGCCCGGGAGAGCCTCCGAACAACTGGGAATCGATCTTCGGCCACTCCGCATGGACATGGGATCCCAAAACGTCACAGTGGTACTACCATAGGTTTCGCGCTGAGCAGCCCGATCTGAACTGGAGAAATCCCGCGGTCGTGCGGGCCATGTTTGTAGTGTATCGATTCTGGCTAAACAAAGGAGTGGCCGGCCTCCGCCTGGATGCTGTGCCGACCTTGTTTGAAGACGAGCAGCTGCGCGACGAGAAGGTGCTGCCCGGAACCAATGAGTATGGCGATCCCAAGCTCGATGACTCCATGACCGACAATTTGCCTGAACTGCACCAGGTCATGCGGGAGCTGCGCAAGCTGACGAACAGCTTTCCCGGCGACCGTGTTTTGCTTGGCGAAACTTATCTGCCCGACATCACCGAGCTGCGCAAATGGTACGGAGCGAACTACGACGAGTTGCAACTTCCCATGGATTTTCAGGTAGGCTTCCTTAACAAGCTCGACGCGGGAAGCTTTCGCACCCTGATTGACCAGGGCGAGCATGACATTGGTGACGGCCAGCCGCTCTTTGTCTTCGACAACCATGACAACGTGCGCAGCTGGAATCGTTACGGCGACGGCAAGCACAACACGGATATTGCCCGCATCATCGCCACCCTGCTGCTCGGTACTCGGGCCACCGCCATGATGTATTACGGTCAAGAGTTGGGTATGACGACCACGACTCCCACGCGGGTTGAGGATGTGAGAGATCCCATCGGCAAGAGCGGCTGGCCGAAGGAAAAAGGCCGCGACGGCGAACGCACCCCGATGCAGTGGGACGGCTCGCCCAATGCCGGCTTTGCCCCAGCTTCGGCCACGCCCTGGCTGCCGGTACCTTCGTCGTACAAGACGGTAAACGTCGCCATCGAATCGCGTGAGGACGATTCGTTGCTGAGTTGGTATCAACAGTTGATAAAGCTGCGCCGTGAAAATCCGGCCTTGCACAATGGCGCATTGACGATGCTGAACGTGAACGACAACAATGTTCTGTCATGGTTGCGTAAAACGCCGGATGGCCAGGCAGTAATCGTCGCATGCAATTTCACGGCACAGCCGCAAAGCGCAGCCTTCGATTTGTCGCCGCAAGGAGTGAGCGGCAAGCAACTCAAGCCGCTCCTGCAGACACCAGGCATGGACGAGTCTCAATCGCTGTCATCTGTGAAGCTGCCGCCTTACGGGGTCTATATAGGCCAGGTGCAGTAAAAACATCTCCAGGAAACGTCCGCGGAACCGGAGGGACCTGCGGTTTTCTACGAACCAAACAACTACCGGCCGTGGCTGGCGAGCACCTCGTCATAAGTGCTGTAGACCCCTTCAAACACTGAATCCCAGGACGCCGAGAGTGCATACAGCCGCGCTGCACTGCTCATCTGCGCATGCAGCCGGGGATCGAGAATCAGCCGGGCCACCGCATCCGAAAACCCGTCATCGGTGGCAATGGACCCCGTCTCACCATCCTTCACAATGTACCGAGGGCCCCCATCGGGCGTGACCACCGCAGGAACACCCGAAGCCAAAGCCTCCAGCACCACATTTCCAAATGTATCGGTGTGCGAAGGAAACACAAACAAATCCATATTCGCGTAAGCGCGCGCGAGATCGTTTCCACGAAGCACTCCGGTGAACTCAGCATTCGGCAGCTGTTGCCGCAGCGGACCCTCTTCCCTGCCATGCCCCACAATCAGAAAACGAAAATTTGTGATCCCCCGCGCAATCAACTCCGTCCGGATCCGGGTCAACAGAAACACATTCTTCTCAATGGAAAGCCTGCCACAAAATCCAAGCACGAACGGCTCATCCGCTCCATCGCGATCCCGGTACTCCGGCGAGAAAGCGATGGTATCGACGCCGCGAGGCATGAGCGCGCAATGGCGGCCGGTGGACTTCTCCAGCAAGCGGCATAAATCAACATTAGGCGCGAACAAAACCTCCGCGAGCTTGTAAAAGCGAGCGCAGGCCAACAGGGTCGCGTCTTCAATTTTCTTCCCCGCGCCCGCCCGTTGGCTCATCGGCAGCATGCGCAGGAACCACCCCGAACGCTGAGCCGCATATTCATGCAGATTCGTATGCCAGGAAGCAACCAGGGGAATCTTAAAATTCTTCGCCAGCCAAGCCCCCAGAATGCCCGGCTCGCTGGGCCCTGTGACGTGCACAATGTCGGGGCGAAACGCGCGCAGACGTTCCTCAAGGAATTTCTTATGCCGCAGAAAAGCAGCATCGAAGGTGAGATCTTTTTCCAGGCGAAACGAGATTGCGCTGCCGCGGGGAATCTCCAGCGTGGTCAGCTCCCCCTGTTGTTGCTCCTGGATCGCGCTGTCTTTCTTGCCTGGATGGAGACAGAAAAATGGGATGTTCCGTCGCCGTGCAAAGGCTTCAAAGTGGCGGCTGGTGTGGGCCACCCCGTTGATCTCGTAAAACGTGTCGGGGAAGTACGCCACCCTCGGGGTCGCCGTGCGCATAGGCAGAGTGTATCCGCGCCCGGTCGCAGCGAGAAGTGTCAAACTGCCCTAGAACGCTTCCCGCTCGCCCAGCGCGAATTGCAGCTCGTGCGATTCGTTCCAGGCAAAACGCAGACTGTTGCTGATCGGGTTGCTGCCCAGCATCCTTACGAACTGGATGATCATCTGCATGTAGGCAGGTGCCTTGCCATCAGGCCAGAGCTGGCTGAGCGGGCGATCAACGCCGTTTACATCGGGGTGATAAACGCGCTCATCCCACCGGCGAGATCCTTCGGGAAAGTCGGGATAGTCCCGAATCGCGTCCAGCGTGGATTTCATGATGCGATGTTTCCAGGGCTCCGCGTACTGCGGCATGAACAGCACATGGCTGCGATTCTCACGCCGGATCTCATACACGAACTCATTGAAGCTGGCCGCTTCCGTCAGGTTCACGTTGGCATTTGGCTCCAGGCCGTGCCGGTCACCACCCGAGATCAGCAACTTGTTCCATTTAGCCGCCAGCCGCTTCACCAGTCGATTTTCTTCCCAGTTGCGCAGGCCATTCAACTCCACGGCGTGGATCATGCGGCTGTTTTCGGTGAGGAACTCTTCCACCCGCTGCTGATGCAATCTTTCACCGATCTTGTACAGATCCCACAGCGGGTGATTGAAGACAATCAGCACGTTGGGAAGGTCGTGCAGAGCCGAGAGCATCTCTGTCAACCGCGCGTCGCTGGGGTTCGCCGTGAACGCGGCAAACTCGCGCATCCATTCGGCGCCCGACGCGCTGGGTAGATTGTGAATCCCGAGGTGAAAGGCCTGATCCTTGCCGAAAGGTGTCGTCCACTCCACAGAAACCGGGATGTGGCGCGCGCTGGCAACGGTGCGCAGCAGCATGGGTGCTTGAATATCGTCGTGATCGGTAATCGAGACCAGCGGCTGTACCTGGAGTGATTCCGCGATCTGCCGGCTCTCCAGATCGAAGGCCAACCGGGGAGTGAGCGGCGGCGTCCAGTAGCTCTTCGCGTAGTCGACCCGCAAACTATGCTTCTGGCGGCAGCGCTGTTCTTCCCGGGCCATGATGCCCGAAAAGCAGCGGTACTCGTGCGCTAGTTTGACGATGAAGTCGAGCGTCTCTTTCGACCGGTTGGTGTGGCTGTGAAGCGAAACACCGGAAGCGAAGCCCTCAGCGGCGCGTTCATTGTTCCAGAGATATGAGATACGCGAACCAGTCATCTCTTCCTCCTGTAGGAGCAACCGCACCTGGCCCTTGCTGCCACACAGTATCTGTGTGATCGCTCGTGTGCCCAGTATGTAGTGCAACTCATGAACGGCGAGTTACTGGCACGCGAATCTACATGTAAATTTGGATGGAACCAGCGCTGATAACACGTTTCCTGGCACAGAGGTAACCACTTTGCTGCACCTAGCGCGTGCCGGAAATGTCGGGATTGAGGAGAGGTTCCTCTTCGACGTTCGGGTGCACCTGGCGCTTGGCTTCCGGTTCCAGGTGGTACCGGGTCAGGTCGTTCTTGAGGATTTCAAAGGCCTGCTCCGGAGTATCGGCCCATTGAAAGAGCTCCCGATCCTGGGGTGAAATCGCGCCCTTGTCCACCAGCATATCGAGATTCAGGATGCTCTTCCAGTACGCCGATCCATACACCACGATGCAAATCTTCTTGGCCAGCTTTTCCGTCTGTACCAGGGTCAGCACTTCGAACATCTCGTCGAGCGTCCCGAAGCCGCCGGGGAACACAACCAGCGCCTTGGCCAGGTAGGCAAACCAATACTTGCGCATGAAGAAGTAGTGGAACTCAAAGTTCAGAGAAGGCGTGATGTAAGGGTTGGGCGCCTGCTCGAAAGGCAACCGGATGTTGAGGCCGATGGTCTTGCCGCCAGCTTCGTAAGCGCCCCGGTTGGCCGCTTCCATGATCCCGGGGCCGCCGCCGGAAGTGACGACGAAACGGTGCCGCCTCCCTTTCAGCGTCTGCGTCCACTTGGTGACCATGGAGGCGAGTTGGCGGGCGTCTTCGTAGTAGCGGGCCATCTCCACCCCGGCCTCGGCGCGCCGCCGTTGCAGGTCGGTGGCGGTCCCTTTGGCGATCTCCTCGTCGGTGGCCGGTTGCTCATGCTGCGGCGCCGGAGTGGCGGATCCGGGCTTATCCAACAGCTCGAGTTCACAGCAGGCGTCGGCGTGCTCGCGAAATCGCGCCGAACCAAAAAACACGATCGTGTCCTGGATGCGTTCCCGCCGGAAACGCGCCAGCGGCTCTGAATATTCAGAGATGATGCGCACCAGCCGGCCGTCAGGGCTATTGATAAAGGCAGGGTTTTGGTACGAAAGGGGAGCGCGATGGAGGAGGGGCGGTTTGCCGGTTTTTTGAGTCATGCGTTCAAGACGTGGACCCGCGGAAGTGCACCGCTTCGACGATCGCGATCCACAAATTCAGCAGCCCGAGGCCCGATACCACCCCGCGGACCGCTCCATACATCAGAAACGCGGCCAGGCGAGGGAAGTGGTTGAGCAGTTGATTGTCCGCCCACAGCGGCGCATACCAGGGCAACACGAGCACGATGACGCCGATATAGATGCGGATGATGACATAGAGGTAGAGTTCCACGCGGCGAAGCCACACAGGAATCCGGGACGGGCGCTGGGGCGCAGCTTGCCGTTCTTGCACGGTCGAGCCGCTGGGAGGACTGGACGAAAAGAGGTTCGACTGTTGCGGCATTTTCCTTAGGCCAGGGTCAGATGCGGGAGCACCCCAGGGTGGTCTATCGCAACAGTAACACAGCAGCCTTGGACCGAATCCGGGGCTGGATTTTAGAGTCTGCGTGAGAACCCGGACCAAAAAACCGCGGACGCTCCACTCCGCTGCCCCGGTCCCTCCTGATACGGCTGGGCGGCTCCTTAGGCCCGGAGGGCCGGTGCTAAACTTCAGCCCAGCCCGGAAGGGCTGGGATAGCGATTGCATGGATTATCCGAGCGCCGGAGGCGCGGCATAGCCGCGCGGCGGCTCCTTAGGCCCGGAGGGCCGGTGCCAAACTTCAGCCCAGCCCGGAAGGGCTGGGATAGCGATTGGATTATCCGAGCGCCGGAGGCGCGGCACCAACCTCTTAAGCGGTACGCATCTGGACCGAATTGCCTGCTTCTGCCGCGGCCGCAGCCAGAATCCGATGGTGGATCGTAAATAGCGCAAGTTCGAGACGATCGGAGACGCCCGTCTTGTCATAAACGCTGCGTAGATAATTCTTGATCACCTGCTCCGTAGTCCCTAGCCGCAGAGCAATCTCCTTGTTCTTGCAACCCTGCACAATCAGGGCAACGATCTTCATCTCTTTCGGGGTGAGCCGGTCGCGGACACGCGCCCCGACGGAGTCCTCTTCCTCCGACCCAATGGCCTCGGCCGGCCGCTGGATCGACGAGAAACCCTTAATCACTCGATGCACGCATTCCACCAACGCCTGACCGGTGGTATTGCGGTAAACCACGCCACGGATATCGTGAGCGGTGAAAATCTGGGCCGGCTCGCCATTTTCTGCGATCACGACCGCCCGGCTGCCGGCGGCTTTCACGTGAGACATCAGGTCCTGATACTCAGGCCGCAATGCGGAGGCAAACAAAACAATCGATGAACGATACGCATCAACTGAGAGCAGCAGACGCTCCAGGTCTGCACACTGTGCGGCTACGCGGAAGTCCTCTTCACTCGCCAGAACCTTGGCAATGCCGGCGCGAAAGATTGCTTGGTTGTCAGCCAGGATTATTTTGTTCATCGTGCTGCCTTGTGCCTCGTATCGCTTTTATTTCGCAATCTTTACGGCCGCATAATCCTGCTATCGGCCACCAGCCGTCAGTCTTCTAAACTGTCCTGTTTTGCGTCACCTCGGGTACGTTTCTCTCCACATTTTCGTGGTGAGCGTATGAGGTGCTGGTGATCTCAAGCCTAGCGGCTTGGGCAGGAAATGAAACCCCACGAAAGTGGCAGGGGCGCGCTCTCAAGTTGCTGTCGCCACTGGATTTGGGTGTAGCAAAAGTGGTGCTTCCGAGACGAATCTACGCGTTCGCAATACACTAAAGAAGCATGGGCAAGCCAGTTATCCTCGCGGTAGACGACGATGTGAGTGTCCTGGAGATGGTCGTCCAGGATCTGCGTCGTCAATATGGTGCGAACTATCGCATCCAGCGTGCGGCATCCGGCCAGGCCGCGCTCGACACCTGTGATCAGTTGAAAAAGCGCGGCGACGTGGTCGCCCTGTTTGTCTCCGACCAGCGCATGCCCGGAATGTCCGGGGTGGAATTTCTGGGTAAGGCGATGGAACTGTACCCGGACGCCAAGCGTGCACTTTTAACCGCATATGCCGACACCGAGGCAGCCATCCAGGCCATCAACACGGCCAAGATCAACTACTACCTGACCAAGCCCTGGGATCCCCCGGAGGAGCGCCTTTATCCCGTCCTGAATGACCTGTTGGAGACCTGGAAAGAGGGCTACAAAGCACCCTTCGAGGGTTTGCGGGTGATCGGACCGCGCTACACCCTCCGCGACCACCAGGTTCGAGACTTCCTTTCCCGCAACCGAGTCCCTTATGTATGGCTTGATCCCGAACAAAGCGCCGAAGGCGTGGATCTGCTCACCCGTTTCAAGCTGGACGACCACAAGTTGCCGGTAGTTCTTTTTGGGGATGGCACCTACCTGGTGCAGCCGGGCCAAATGGAACTCGCAGGAAAAATAGGGATGCGCACCCAGGCGGAGAAAGAATTCTACGACCTGGTGGTCATCGGCGCTGGCCTGGCTGGCCTGGCCGCGGCAGTCTACGGGGCGTCGGAAGGTCTGCGGACATTGGTGATCGAGGACGAAGCGCCAGGCGGGCAAGCTGGCTCAAGTTCCAGGATTGAGAATTACCTGGGGTTTCCGGAGGGATTGAGCGGCCAGCAACTCGCCGAGCGTGCCCTCATCCAGGCCACGCGGTTTGGGGCGGAAATGCTCACCCAAAAAGCGACAGGGATTCGCACCGAGAACAACTACAACATCGTCCAGTTGGCCGATGGGCGGGAAGTGTCGTGCCACGCTTGCCTGATTGCCGTGGGCGTGTATTATCGGCGTTTAAATACCCCGGGCGTGGAGCGCCTGACCGGGGCGGGGGTCTACTATGGGGCGGCAATGACCGAAGCCAGGGCTTGCAAAGACGAGCAGATCTTCATCATTGGGGGGGCGAACTCGGCCGGCCAGGCAGCCATGTACTTCTCCAAGTACGCAAAAAAGGTAACCATGCTGGTAAGGGCGGATTCCCTGCAAAACAGCATGTCGAAATATTTAATCGATCAGATTGCCGGTACATCGAATATAGAGGTCAGGACACGATGCCAGGTGGTCGAAGCTTTGGGGGAGAGCCGCCTGTCTTGCTTGAAACTGTGTAATGGATCTGGGGGCGAGGAGACCGTGCCGGCGAACGGGTTGTTCATTTTCATCGGGGCGGCCCCCAATACGGATTGGCTCCCGAACAGCATTATGCGCGACGCAAACGGATTTCTGCTCTCTGGGTCTGACTTGAAGGTGGACGGAAAGCTGGCAAAGAGCTGGACCGAGGACAGGGAGCCGTATTTGTTGGAAACCAGCGTACCGGGAATATTTGTGGCCGGAGACGTGCGACACGGTTCGATCAAGCGGGTAGCATCCGCGGTAGGTGAGGGGTCGATTTCAGTGCAATTTATCCATCAGTACCTGGCGCGGTTCTAAAACCATGACCGATGTTCAACTAAGTTCGCGAGTAGAGCAAGTCGAAGCGGCCAGTCTTGCCGCTCAGCTGCAAAAGGTGCCGGTCTTCTCCGGCGTTTCCCCAGAAGACTTTGGATGCCTGGGGCCGGTGGAGCTTATTCACGCTGAGGCCGGCGCCGATCTGTACGACATCAATCATGCCCGTCGCGGCTTCTGGATTCTGCTCGAAGGCGAGCTCCGCCTCCAAAAGCGCCAAAAAGACGGAGAGCTCATTTTGTTCGGTACCCACGGCGCCGGCGAAACGTTCGGTGAAGTTCCCTTGCTGGCAGGTAAGGATTCGGAAATCGTCGTTACTGTTCTTAAGGCGTGCTCCGTGGTCTACCTGCGGGAAGAGCTTTTCTGGAAGCTGATGTTCGCCTGTCCGCACGTGCGCATGGGCGTTCTGGGGAACATGGCTCGCAGGCTGCAGGTGTATCAGTCGCAAGAGCTGCATCGGGAAAAGCTGATATCGCTGGGCACCATGGCGGCCGGCCTGATGCACGAATTGAACAACCCCGGAGCGGCCGCGCGGCGGGCGGCCTCGCAGATGCGAGAAAACCTAAGCAACATGCAACAAATCAGCTTGCGGCTTTGCAGTCAGGACGTCATGACTACAGGCCAGGCGGAGTGCCTGCGTCTGCTGCAGGAGCAAGCCTTGCAACCCCGCAAGCAAAGTGCGATGAGCTCTCTTGACCAGGCCGACGCTGAAGATGAATTGGCCTCCTGGCTCGAGTCGCACGGTATTGAGAATGCCTGGAAGCTGGCGCCAACCCTTTCCGGCATCGGCTTTAACGAGCAGACGCTGGAATGTGCACAGAACGAGTTTCCCGGCAACACCTTGTCCGATCCGCTGAACTGGATGGCGGCACTTATCTCCAGCGTGCAGTTGGTGGGCACCATAGAAGAAAGCGTTTCCCGGGTCACCGACCTCGTCGGAGCGGTGAAGAAATACGCCTATGAAGACAAGCCACAGCGCCACCAGCTCGACGTTCACGACAGTATTCAAAGCACCCTTGTCATCCTGGGACATAAGTTTCGCCAAAAAGAACTAGTGGTCGAGAAGCTCTTCGCCCCTGGCCTACCCCCGCTCTCCACCTGTGGCGTCGGACTCAGCCAGGTGTGGACCAATCTTCTCGACAATGCCATTGACGCGTCTCCGCAAAAGGGCACAGTCACTGTGCGTACCTGGGTGGAAGGCGACAGCGTGAGCGTCGCCATTGGTGATCAGGGCGAGGGCGTTCCCGAGGAAAACAGGAAGCTGATTTTCGAGCCCTTTTTTACTACTAAACCTACGGGTCAGGGTACAGGGCTTGGTCTCGACATTGTTCGCCACATCGTAGTAGACAAGTTTGGCGGAGAGATCAACTTGGACTCCACACCCGGCAAAACCGAATTCATGATCAAACTCCCGATCGTTTCGTAAATCCCGAAACCCCAATCTGAGCGAAAAGACGCGGCAACCTTCAGGGCAGAACCGCGTTTTGTCTACCAGGGGGTGAGAGATGAAGATTCAGAGGAATATGCGTGCGGCGGTAGCGTTCTTGTTGCTCGGTGGGAGTGCGGTGATCGCGTCTGCTCAGTATGGGCCAGGCTACCGTTATCAACAGCAGAACGAATCACCGGACAACGCCGCTCATTGGGGCTTCCAGGATGGTTTGAACGACGGCGGCCATGATCGCGCGACCGGCCACAGCTTTCGTCCCACGCACGATAGCAACTACAAACATGCTCCGGAGTACGGGCATCCGCCGATTCGGCGCGATGAATACAAGAACATTTATCGTGAAGCCTATGTTCACGGGTACGAGAAGGGCTACGGGCGCTAGCCTAGATGGCCGCCCTTGATGAGATCGCTATTCGCCCAAAGCACCATCGAAATAAACGCGATTAAAGCTCCACCGATGACCACCACGACTTCTAGCATAGTTTTCCTATTCTAAACGCTTTTGCTCTTGCGTTGCTCGAAGAGCTTGGCGTCGATCAGGAAGCGGAACCAGAACGTCTGCAGGGTCCAGAAAATGAAACCCTCGCGGCCATCGAGAAAGCCCAGGCGGAGGAAGTAGCGGTAGAAAAAGAGGAGGTAGGGGCGAACGAAGAGCGGCGCATTGTTGTAGAGACCGCGCAGAAACCGTTTGCGCTCGACCGGGTTTCCCAGCATGCGAGGCTGGATGGGGCCCCCCGCGAGTGCAGCGCTTTGCTCCGTGACTTCGGCATCGGACCAGCGATTGTGCCTGGCTGTCCATTCCGAAAGCGACATGCGGATGTCGTCGATCATGTAGCCCTGGATCTGGCCGGCCGAACCCTCAGAGAGATAGAAATGCTGGTCGTACTTGCGCTCCTCGCAGCGCCCTGCGCCCTTGCGGAAGAGCCGCAAGTGCCAGGTCGGCGACATGCCTCCATGGCGCATCAGCCGCCCCAGAAACTGCACTAAGCGCGCAATAAAAAAGCCGGAGTGCGCCGGGTTCTCCGGCAGCGATCGTATGGAAGCAATCAGCTCGGGAGTAAGCCGCTCATCGGCATCCAGGTGCAGTTGCCAGGCGTAGCGCGGCAACACATGATCGATGGCCCAATTGCGCTGTGCGCCATAATTCTCGAACGCATGCTGCACCACCTGGGCTCCGTGTTGCCGGCTCAGGGCCACTGTGTCATCGGTGCTGAAAGAGTCGACGACGTAGAGGTCGTCGGAAATTTCCTGCGCCTGGGCCAGTGTTGCCCCTAAAGTATCGACAGAGTTAAACGCAAGAATGATGACGGAGGGCTTCAACAAATCCACTATAGGACGCACTCACATCGTCGGCAATAACCGAAGCGTGCCCCAGGGCTAGCTTTTGAGCATGAACCCACCTGTTTGAAGGGTACGGCCTTTAAGGCCGTACGTTTAGCAGTCAAGATGAACCGGCTTCAGCCGCTGATGGCTGCTTAGGAGAGCACCAGAGTTGCCCTCAGGGCCTTAAAGAGGCTGCGTGAGAACCTACCGATTGCAAAATGAGTCCCGTAGGGACGTCTGACCTTAGCCCAGGACGCAGTCCTGGGTTAGCATGCACCATTGAAAAGTCCCGAAGGGACGACTGAAAAAGCCGGTCGCGCAATATTTCGAGAGGATCCGGGTACCTTCCAGCCGTCCCGAAGGGACTCGATCCTCGAGGCAGTTCTCACGCAGGCTCTTTAG
>JBAVQC010000076.1:0-22957 GCA_049693715.1 Acidobacteriaceae bacterium
ACCTACAGCCACGCGCTCGATAACGCTTCCGGTTATGAGAGTTCAGGGGCCAATGGTCGTGGCGTCAACAACATTCCCGGTTTTGAGTATCTGAATTACGGAGACTCGGATTATGACGCGCGGCACCGCCTGGCCACCTCGTATAACTACGAGGTGCCGATTTTTAGCAGCTGGCAGGACAAACTGATCCTGCGCGAAGCCCTTAGCGGCTGGCACATCTCAGGGGTGACTGCTCTGCAAACCGGATTCCCCGTGACCATTCAGGACCAGGGAACTCCGAACTCGTTGTACTGCAATGCCGGGCAATTTCTGTCCTATTACAACTGTCCGGATACGCCGGTTGCTTCGAGCTTCCACATCAAGACTTTCAATCCCAGAACCTCTAACCACCAGTGGTTTGATCCCACGCTGTTTACGCAGGAGCCGTTGGGGAGCCTGGGCAACGTAAAGCGCAACTTCTTCCATGGGCCCGGCTTCAACTACACCAATCTGAGTCTCTACAAGGATTTCCCCTTGGGTTCGGAAAAAGCTCGTTATATCGAGATCCGCATGGAGGCGTTCAACGCATTCAACCACGCCAACTTTGGCCAGCCGGACGGCAACTATACAGATGGTCCAGGTTTCTTTGGCGTAGTCACCTCGGTGGCGGGTTCGACGACGGCTGACCTCAACTCAGATCCGCAGCCGGGCCGGGCAATCCAGCTTATCGGTAAGTTCTTCTTCTGAAGATCTTGTGAACCGGCGTTGGGCCGCCCCTCGAGGGCGGCCCTAATTTCACTAGCCAGAGAACTGACACCACCCTATCCTTCGCCAACCGCCGTTCGCTTCATCCGGACTCCCACAAACGAGTACAGAGCAATCCCGCAATAACAAAGCAGCGGCACCATGTAAGCCCGCGCAATACTATGCTGCGTCTGTGAGATCCAGCCCATGAGCGGTGTAAGCACAGCGCCCCCGACAATCGCCATCACGATCAGCGAGCCACCGATCTTCGTATTCCTGTCCAGCCCATCGATGCCCAGAGCAAAAATCGTGGGGAACATCACCGACATGAAGAAGCTGGTGATGAAGATGGCCCACAGGCCCACCCAACCGGGGAAGGCAACCCCCACGGCAACCAACGCAATATTGGCCAGGCTATAAATCCCCATCAGTAACGCAGGTTTGACGTAGCGCATCAGGGCTGCGGAGCTAAACCGGCCCACGCCGAAAGCAACCAGTGTGCCGGTAAGAAAATATCCGGCGATCTTTTCCGGCTGATGCGTCCCATCCTGCACGTACTGAATAAAGTAGCTCCACGTACCCACTTGCGCACCCACATAAAGAAACTGGGCGACGATGGCAAAGAGGAAATTAGGGTAACGCAGCAGTTCCTTGAAGCTGCCATGCTCCTCCTGCGGATTCTCATGTTCCCGGGCAATCGTGGGAAATTTGGTTCGCGCAATCAGAATGGCCCAGATCAGCGCAATCAGCCCAACCACCAGGTAGGGCACCACCACCCGCATGGTCTCGTGCTTGAGGTACGCCTCGTAAGTATTCGCCACCTGCATGGCGGCCACTTGCTGCGGTGTAAGTTCAACTCCAGAGAAGATAAACACCGTGCCCACGAGCACTCCGGAAATCGCCCCCAGGGGATTGAAGGCCTGAGAAAAATTCAATCGGCGAGCCGCGCTCTCAGGAGAGCCAAGCTGCGCAACAAATGGATTGGACGCCGTTTCCAGGAAAGAAAGCCCACTGGCAATGACGAAGAGCGCAAAGAGAAAAAAACCGTAGCGCCCCAGCAAAGCGGCCGGCCAGAATAGAAACGTGCCACTGGCAAACAGAAGCAGGCCAACCACGATGCCGAATTTGTATCCCATCTTGCGCATCAAGAGCGCAGCGGGAATAGCCAGCAGAAAATAACCCATGTAAAAAGCCGACTGCACCAGCCCGGCCTGGAAACGGGTAATGGCGAACGACTTCATGAACTGGCGAATAAGAACGTCGTTCAGGTTGCTGGGAACGCCCCACAGAAAAAACAGGGCAGTCACCAGAAAGAAGGGAATCGCCAATCCCTTCGGCACCAGGGGTGGTGTCGAATCCTTCGCTACCGTTGCATTTGCCGACTGAGGCACAAGCATCGATGTGTGTTTCCTTTCCTAGTCTCCACAAAGATGCACATGGATACCCAACTCCGCCATCATGGCGGCCTTGGCTGCCAACGCCTGGTCCGCAACCTGGCTGGTCGGAGCGTAGGCCACGTTAAGGTGGTTGGCTCGATGCCTTGCCATGAACTGATCACGAGTTACGCCGTGGAGGAGTGTATGCATGATAGGCCACTGCGGGGTCACGGACTTCAATCGCCGCTCGGTCTCTTTCGCAGGCAGTTCGATCGCAGTCGCGCGGCCCAGGTCGACATGCAACCCGCCGCCTTCCACGAATACGCGGCTCCAGGCTACATGTCCCGGCTTGCAGACTCCGTTGAGGGTGCCTCCACCCAGCCGGAAGTACATCGGCGGCTGCCGCTCGCTGCGGGCCTTGGCATAACCACCGGCAATATGCGAAGCCGGTACGGCGCCCGAGATCTGAAATACCCAGACGAATTCGTCGATGTCCCCTCCCCTGTAATGTTCCCCCCAGCGGACGTCATGCAGCGTCGTCGCCGGGTCAAGCTGCATCGAGCTCCAGACCCGGTTGGTGATCAATGCATCCAGTCCCGCGCATTCGTCTACTTCGTTGAAGTGGGGCAGCGGCTTCCCCGCATAAAGTTCGCGGCCATTGGTGTCAAAGACCGGCGGCCGTTCTACGTTGTTGAGCAACCCCTCAACCAGGTCGGAGGCGGGCGCCACGTCCTTTAGGCCTTGCTGATACTGGATCCCAATAGCGTCGCAGCCGAACTCGTCGGCGATCCTGACGGCAGCGATGTACATCTTGCACTGCCCCAGGATCTGCCCATCGGTGAGTTCGGAGTCTTCGTTGCTGCCGGTCACAAACGTGAACCCGCGCTTCTCCAGCCAGCTGCGCACGGCTTGCGCCTCCGCATCGCTGACTGCAGCCATCGCGGCGACCAGGGCCGACTGGCTCAGCCGTTCCTTGTATATGCCCGTGGGATTGAGGAGGTTGTCTTCGATGATGGCGTTATACATGCCCATGCAGCCTTCGTCGAAGACGCCCAGAATAGCTTTGCGAGTTCGCAGATCGCGCGCCAGGGAAGCGCCCAACTGCCTCTCCGCTTGCGGCAGGCCAGAGAGTTCGAGCTCATGCACGTGGCTCAGATCCTGTTCGACCGTCTGCTCCTTCAACCATTGCCGCAGCCCGCGGCGAAAGAACGGGTCTTGGAAATCCTTGCTCCACAGCGTGCTGAAGGTCACCCCGCCCTTGTGCAGACAGCCATTCAAATTCAGCATGCCTACCAGGCCGGGCCACTGCCCGGACCAGTTGGCCACCGTAAGAATAGGGCCGCGATGATGCTGCAGTCCGGAGAACACGTTGTGGCTGTATTGCCAAACCGCTTCCGCAACAATGATCGGAGCATCGGGGTGGATTTTCATGAAAACATCCATGCCCATGCGCTGGTTATAGATAAAACCGTGTTGCAGGTCCTCGCGATAGGGATGCGCGCGTCGCAGCGTGAACCCCTCCGCACTCAAGGCCTCCGTCAGTTGCTTTTCCATCTCCGCCTGGGCCGCCCAGCATACCTTATTTGCGGATTGGCGCTGGTCGCCGCTAGCGACCAGCAAAATCTCCCCACGCGCAACGGGTGTCGGCGATTCCAGCACCGGGACAGCATAAGACGACATCAGCAAAGCTCCTGAGCTGATTCTTTTTCGAGAGTGGGTTCACTGCGCCGGCAAGAACCGAGGTAAAAGGCCGCCTGCTTTCGGTGGGCGATGGCAACGGCCAACGATAACAGTCGCACCTCGCTTGTGGCAAAATGGTGAGCCTAAAGCTAAGCCGGTGCAGCGCGATGGGCGAGCTGACAAAAACCGGGAGCCAGACGGGGGAGGGAAACGCGCGCACGGGAAACCTCAGACCGGTCAGATGCTTCGACTGATTCTAGACAGTCGCGTCAAACCCGCTTGGCATTGACTTTCGTGGCCAGGCCCACTTTTTCCAGCATCCAGATCCCCAGGTAGTTCACATCCAGCTCGTACCACGCCATCCCGTGGCGTGCCGAAACCGGGTGCGCGTGATGGTTGTTGTGCCATCCCTCACCGCCTGTCAGCAGCGCTACCCACCAGTTGTTGCGCGAGTCGTCCCGGGTATCAAACCTCCGCGAACCCCACATATGGGTGGCGGAATTCACCAGCCAGGTGACATGCAGGCCAATCGTAACCCGAAGAGCAATGCCCCAGAGTACCCACGACCATCCGCCCACAGCCAACAATCCGAACCCCAGCAAGGTTACCGGTAACCAGTGAAAACGGTTGAGCCAGCGGTAGAATCCCTGCTTCATCAGGTCGGGAGCGTAACGCTTCAGCACACTGCTTTCGTTGTGCAGTGAGCCGTTAAGAATCCAGCCCATGTGCGACCACCATTTGCCATCGCGCGGCGAATGCGGATCGCCCGGTTTGTCGGTAAACTGGTGGTGCAGGCGATGGACGGCAACCCAGTAAACCGGGCTGCCCTGCAAGGCCATGGTGCCCATGACGGCCATCGTGTATTCCAGCCATCTGGGAACCACATAGCCGCGATGTGTCAATAGCCGGTGGTAAGACAACCCGATCCCGATGTTTTGGGTCATAACCCACGTCACCGCAAACACTGCCAGAGACGACCAGCGAAACATGAAAAAAGCCGCCAACGCCGTCAGGTGGAAGATGCCGATAACGAGGGCGAATTTCCAGTGGAACTGACCTTGGTGGGGCTCAAGTGCAGCCTGGAGCGCAGCGCTTTCGGCGGCCGAGCTGGCCGGATTTATGACGGTTGCCATCGCTAGTAGGCTATTTGGCGTAAGCGCAGGGCGATGTAAGAGTTACGTAATATCTTAAATTCCTGAGTTTGCCCCCGGAAGATTGTGATTGTTGGTAGATCGGACGTATACTGAATATGCGACCAGCCCGGTCGCAATTGCATCTCAAGGTAATCGGGAATGCTCAGGCTCACCAAGAAGGCTGACTACGGGTTAATGGCGCTGAAGTTCCTGGCCGAACGAGCGGACACGCCGTCCTTGAGTGCTAAAGATATCGCCGAGGCTTACGGCATCCCGCCGCAACTGCTGGCCAAGATCTTGCAGCGGCTTACCAAGGCAGGGCTGCTTCGTTCCCATGCCGGCACCAACGGTGGCTACGTGCTTTCGCGGCCGCCCGAGGATATTACGGCTTTTGAAGTGATCGGCGCCATTGATGGGCCGCTTTTTATTACCTCGTGCGAAACCGGCCCGCATGGTTGTGACCTTACCGACAGCTGCACCGTCAGGGAACCGTTGCGGAAGGTGAATGAGAGCATCTCGAGCGTCTTGAAGGCAATTCGAGTATCGGATTTATGTGAGCCCGAACACACTCGTCACTTTCACGGAAAGACAGTCCAATCCGTATTGGTGAGCCTTGGGGGCTGAGGAAAGCATCAACAAGCAAGTGAACGTGAGGAGTAGGAGAGCTGAATGAGCACCGTTGAGACAGCAGTGAAGGCGCCGGCAAACGTGAAGTTGCCAATCTACATGGATGACCACGCAACCACGCCGATGGATCCGCGCGTGCTGGAAGCGATGATGCCCTTCTTCACCGCGAAATTCGGCAACGCGGCCAGCCGTAACCACTCCTTTGGCTGGGAAGCCGAGCAGGCGGTCGAACATGCCCGCGAGCAGGTGGCAAAGTTGATTGGCGCCAACGCCAAGGAAATCATCTTCACCTCCGGCGCGACCGAGAGCAACAACCTTGCCATCAAGGGCATCGCCGAGATGTACCGGGAGCGTGGCAACCACATCATCACCCAGGCCACCGAGCACAAAGCGGTGCTCGATGCTTGTAAGCGCCTGGAAAAATACGGCTATCGCGTCACCTATCTGCCCGTGAAGGCAGACGGCCTGATCGATCTCGAAGACCTCAAGCGGGCCATCGACGACAAAACCATTCTGGTCTCGATCATGTTTGCCAACAACGAGATAGGCGTTATTCAGCCGATCGCCGAAATCGGCAAGCTCTGTCACGAACGCAACATCATCTTCCACACCGACGCGGTACAGGCGGTGGGCAAGATCCCGGTCGACGTCAACTCCATGAACATCGATTGCCTCTCGCTCACCGGGCACAAGATTTACGGTCCCAAGGGCTGCGGCGCTCTTTACGTGCGGCGGCGCAATCCGCGGGTACAGATTTCCGGGCAGATCGATGGCGGCGGCCACGAGCGCGGCATGCGCTCAGGAACGCTCAACGTGCCTGGTATTGTCGGCTTGGGCAAGGCCTGCGAAATTTCCGGCCAGGAAATGGCTGCCGAGGCAGAGCGCCTGGGCAAGCTCCGCGACAAGCTAAAAGACAAGCTGTTGTCGCGATTGGACTACGTGCAGGTAAACGGCTCCCTGGAGCATCGGCTGCCCGCCAACCTCAACGTCAGCTTTGTTTACGTTGAAGGTGAGTCGCTCCTGATGGGCATCAACGATGTAGCAGTTTCCAGTGGCTCGGCCTGCACCTCCGCGTCACTTGAGCCATCTTATGTATTGAAGGCTTTGGGTCTCGGCGACGACGTGGCCCACAGCTCGATCCGTTTTGGTCTGGGCCGCTTCAACACCGAAGCTGAAGTTGATTATGTTGCGGATAAGGTGATTGATGTAGTGCAGAAACTCCGCGAACTTTCACCGCTGTATGAAATGGTGAAAGAAGGCATCGACATAACAAAGATCGAATGGCAGGCTCACTAAACCGCAGTCAACGAATTGAGGAGAACAAATGGCATACAGCGACAAGGTAATCGACCACTACAACAACCCGCGGAATGTGGGCCAGCTCGACAAGAGCCAGTCTGAGGTAGGTACTGGTCTGGTCGGAGCCCCGGAGTGCGGCGATGTCATGCGGTTGCAGATCCGGGTTAATCCTGAAACCCAAGTCATTGAAGAGGCAAAGTTCAAGACCTTTGGTTGCGGCTCGGCCATCGCGTCCTCTTCGCTCGCGACCGAATGGGTGAAGGGCAAGACGGTCGACGAAGCGATGCAGATCAAGAACACCGACATCGTGAAGGAATTGGCGTTGCCGCCAGTCAAGATCCACTGCTCGGTGCTGGCGGAAGACGCGATCCGCGCCGCCATCGGTGATTGGAAAAAGAAGAACGGGGTAACCGAGACCGCGGAAGCCGTAGCTGCCGTAGCTCGCTAAGCAGGCAAAATGGAACCAGCCGTCCTCAATGCGGAGAATGCCGCGCCGAATCAGAAGGGCATCCAGGTAACGGAGCGTGCTCTGAAGCGGATTCGTGTAGCCATGGCCAAAGAAGGAGTCTCCCCTGAACAGGGGGGGCTCCGTCTAGGCATTCAGGGCGGCGGTTGTTCTGGTCTCTCCTACAACATAAAGTTTGATTCTCAGCCTCGCGAACGGGATCGTGTTTACAACTTTGAAGACGTTCGCATCTTCGTCGACCCCAAGTCTTTTATCTATCTGCACGGCATGATTCTCGACTACGAAGAGACCCTGATGCGTCAGGGCTTCAACTTCATCAACCCACATTCGACCAAGTCCTGCGGCTGCGGATCATCTTTTTCGGCCTAGACACGCCGGGGTCGGACCTATGCAAATTACTGAAAGTGTCAGTGCGCCGGCAAAATGCTGGTCCTGCGGCGAAGAAGTCGCGGACGGCCAACCTTTCTGCGCGTCTTGCGGCAAGGTGCAAGCCCCGCGCCAGGCGAATTATTTCGCCATGTTCGGTCTGCCGCCGAAACTCAATCTTGATGTGCCGGCGCTCGAAAAGCAGTTCTACCGCTACAGCCGCAAGCTGCACCCTGACCTACACGCGCGGGCCTCGCTGCAGGAGCAGGAATGGAGCCTGACACAGGCTTCGCTGCTCAACGACGCCTATCGCACCTTGAAGAATCCGATCGACCGGACCAAATACCTGCTGCGCCTCGAAGGCGTGCAGTTCGAGGAAGACCGGGGCCCGAATCCATCGAAGGTTCCTGCGGATCTATTGGAAGAAGTTTTTGAGCTGAACATGCAACTCGAGGAGCTGCGCCAGAACCAGAAGATGGGCGAAGACGATCCGCAGTTGCGTCGCGATCTTGAAGCGGCGAACAACCAATTTGCCGCGCAGTTGAGTGCGCTCGACGAGCAGGTGCGTTCGCGATGGTCCGCCTGGGATGAAGCCTGGGATCAAAATGACGAAACAAATAAAACCGCGGGCAAAGAAGCAATGACCGCTCTGTTACAGCGCCGCAGCTACCTGCAGAACCTGGTGCGTGACGTGGATCAGACCCTGGGAGGGTCATAGGATTTATGGCGGATGAGCGCGTAGTCGGTATTGATCTGGGCACGACCAACTCGTTAGTCGCCTTCATGCAGGGGGAGAAGCCTGTAGTGATCCCCGGGGAAGACGGTGTGAACCTGGTGCCGTCTGTGGTGGCGTTAGGCCCTGCACGCGATGGTGCACGGCCTGCCATGGTGGTTGGCAACGGCGCGCGCACCACTTTGTTGGGCGCACCAGAGCGAGCGATCTACTCCGTGAAACGCCTCATGGGACGCGGCGTGGAAGACGTTGCCGCGGAACTAAAGCTTTTCCCTTTCCGCCTGGTCGAAGATATCCAGCCGGGCGAAGTATTGCGCATACGTCTCGGGGATGCCGAGTTCACCCCACCCGAAATATCGGCCCACATCCTTCGCCAGCTAAAGCGCAACGCAGAGCGGTATTTCGGGGCCCCCGTGACCCAGGCCGTGATCACCGTGCCGGCCTACTTTAACGACGCCCAGCGCCAGGCTACCAAAGACGCGGGGCGCATGGCGGGCCTCGAAGTTCTGCGCCTGGTCAATGAGCCCACGGCCGCCGCGTTGGCCTATGGTCTCGATCGCCAAAAAGAAGGCATCATCGCAGTTTATGATTTCGGCGGCGGCACCTTCGACATCTCCATCCTCAAGCTCCATGAAGGCATCTTTGAGGTCATCGCCACCAACGGCGATACCCATTTGGGCGGCGATGACATCGACAACCTCTTGATCGCGATAGCGCTCGACGACATTGCCGGCGATCAGGGCGTCGACCTTCGCCGGCAGCCGGAAGCCATTCAGGCCATACGCAAGGCGGTCATCGAAGCCAAGATCGCGCTTTCGTCACAACCGCTGGCACATATCGATATCCAGCTTCCGCAAGGCCGCCGCTACAGCCGCGAACTGTCGCGCGAACAATTCGAACAGCTCATCCAACCGGTTGTCGCCCGCACCCTGGCGCCCTGCCGCGACGCTCTGCGCGATGCCGGCCTTACTCCCGATCAGATCGGCGAGGTCGTGCTGGTTGGCGGTTCTACGCGCATTCCGCTCGTGCAGCGTCTGGTCAGTGATGTCTTTGAGCTCCCGCGTCGCGGCAAGCAGCCGCGCACCGAGCTGAATCCCGATGAAGTGGTTGCCCTCGGCGCCGCTGTGCAGGCCAATATCCTGGGTGGTGGATCGAAGGCTACCGAGGATATGCTGCTCCTCGATGTGACCCCGTTATCGCTGGGTATCGAGGCCCTGGGCGGAGTCGTCGCCAGGATCATCCAGCGCAACTCCACCATCCCTGCCTCCGCCTCCGAGTCGTTCACCACCGGAGTCGACGGCCAGACCAACGTCGCCATCCACGTGCTGCAGGGCGAGCGCGAGATGGCAAAGGACTGCCGCTCGCTGGCGCGCTTTGATTTGCAGGGAATTCCACCCATGAGCGCCGGCTTGCCGCGCATTGAGGTCAAGTTCCTCATCGACGCCAACGGCATCCTGAATGTTTCCGCTCTCGAGCAGCGAAGCGGTAAGCAGGCGGAAATCTCCGTGAAGCCCGCCTACGGTCTTACCGATGATCAGGTGGAATCGATGATCCTCGACTCCTTCGATCACGCAGAGGAGGATATCCATCTGCGCCAGTTGGTCGAAGCCAGGAACGAGGCGGACACGATTTTGAATGCCCTGGAAAAAGCTCCTTCCAGCCCGGCATGGCAACTGCTCGAACCGGACGAACGTACCGAAATCAACGCGCTCAGTGCCGAGGTCAGCGTCCTTAAGCAGGGCGGCGATCTGGAGGCGTTGCGGGCAGGCACCGAAGCGCTCGACAAAGCCACCCATCGCTTTGCAGAGCTTATGATGGACGCGGCGGTATCCACCGCCATCAAGGGGCAAACCATGCAATCCGCTGCAGACAACCTGGGTCAGGGCCCCACCGCTCCGCATCCCATTGCCCAGGCCGAGTTTATAGAAAGAAAGTAAAGCCGATGACTGACAACATGGTTCGCGTCACATTTCTTCCCGAAGGCCGTACGGTGGAGTTTCCCTACGGCACCCTCCCCTATGGGCATCATGGAAAGCCCATGTCGTTTCTCGACGTGGCCGAACACTTCGACATTTTTCTCGATCACGCCTGTGGCGGCGTCTGCGCCTGCACCACCTGTCATCTCTGGACCAAGGATGGCACTGAAGCACTCACCCCGCCTGATGACGATGAGCTGGACCGGCTCGACATGGCAGCCGATCAACAACTCAATTCGCGGCTTGGCTGCCAGGCCGTGATCACCGGACCAGGAGCCTACGTAGTGGAGATTCCCAAGTGGAATCGCAACTATGTTTCTGAGGGCAAGCCCTTGACCATGGCGGAAGGGAAGTAGGGAGCAGACGATGGCCCGTGAAATTATGTGGACGGACGCGGAAGAAATCGGTATTCAGCTGCAGGAAAAGTATCCGGGCCTGGATCCCCTC
This sequence comes from Acidobacteriaceae bacterium, assembly GCA_049693715.1. Taxonomy (GTDB): domain Bacteria; phylum Acidobacteriota; class Terriglobia; order Terriglobales; family Acidobacteriaceae; genus PALSA-350. The sequence continues at coordinate 10,827 of JBAVQC010000076.1, forward strand.
GCGGTGCGCTTTACCGATCTGCACAAGTACGTAACCCAGCTGGAAGGCTTCGCCGACGACCCCACAAAGTCGAATGAGCCCAAGCTCGAAGCCATTCAAATGGCCTGGCACGAAGAATACAAAGACGCCCAATAACCAGCCGCGACACTCACCCAGTCCCGAAGGGACGTCTGAACTCAGCCCAGGACGCAGTCCTGGGTAGAGGTTCGAGAGACGAAAAGTCCCGAAGGGACGGCTGAAATAACTCCACTACGCCTATTCCATCCCCTTTTTGCTCTTTTTGCGCACTTTTAGGGGGGTTGAAAAATCGCGAAATCAAATCTTCGCCAAGCTGTACCCGGCCTAACTCTCAATGCCAATCGAATGCGCCGCGGAAGAGCTGAATATCCGCGGCTTTTTGCGCCTCGTAATAAATCGATAAAACATCGAAGCGTACCTGGTCAGGCGTATCTGGCAGCGCAAGAAGATACTGCCGCGCGAGCCGGCGCAGCACCCTGGCCTTGTCCTGGTCGACAGCGGACTCCGCCGTAGCCACGTTCCGGCTGCCGCGTGTTTTCACTTCGATAAAACACAGAGTCTGGCCTTCCCAGGCCACCAAATCAAGATCGCCGCGAGCTTTCCCGCTGCGCCAGTCGCGGGCCACCACGATATATCCGCGGCGTCGAAGATAAAAGAAAGCCGCTTCTTCTCCACGCCGGCCCAGCTCCAGGTGCGACGCTCGCCCCATCCCGAAGCGAGCACTGAGATAGTCGCTCACATGAACGAACTCCTCCACCAGCCGCAGCGTAAGCATGCGCCCTATTCTATGCCCGGATGCATACGACAAACCGGCTACAGCGGTTTCGCAATTGGTGTAGACCGAAGCCATGGGTCTTTTCCTGGTTTTCTCCCCAGGAAAACCACTCCTCGCGATCTTTATCAGGCCACAGTAGTTGCGAAACCGCCTTAAACTACTGACAGTGCGACTTGAAGCCTCCCATCACCATCTCGAAAGAAGACTATTTAAAGGCCGTTCTCGAAGCCGAGAGTGAAGGCCAGGAGGTTATCCCGGCAACCCTGGCGCACTGGCTTTCGGTCTCGCCGCCCGCGGTGACCATGGCCATCAAACGCTTACGGCGTGATGGTTATCTCGAGGTCAAGCCGGACGGGATCGTCCGCCTCACGCCCAAAGGTAAGGAGACCGCATACCGGACCGCCCTGCGTCACCATCTCATCGAGCGCATGCTGGCGGAGATGTTTGGCATGGAATGGTATGAGGTCCACGATGAAGCCGAGCGCCTGGAGCACGCCGTATCCCCTGCGTTTGAAGCCAAGCTGCTGGAAAGGCTAGGCTCCCGGGGAACCTGCCCGCACGGCAACTGGGTATTACCGGAAACCCCGGAGGAACGCGCCAAGCGCGGGATGGTCCTGCTCTCCGAAGCCAAAGAGGATGCCGGTTACACCGTGGTAAGCCTCTACGAGCGCGATCCCAAACTGCTGCTTTTCCTGCACCAGGCAGGCATCGCGCCGGGTGGCCGGGTGGCTGTCCTGGCAAAAAACTATGACCGGACGGTCTCCATCGAAACCAGCGCCGGCCGTACCACTCTGGGCCATCCAGCCGCGGAGAAGGTCTGGGTCAAGCGGCGTGGAAAAACTTAGGGACCAAATTAGATTTAAAATTATCTAAGTAGTGGGAAACCGAGGTTTCCGGTGCGATTCCCAAAGTAACGGAATAGCCGAGAGTTGTCGCATTGTGAACCGGAGTCGTTGAGGTAGCCTCGATGCGCATGAGGAATCTTTCCTTTATCTGGTTCGTGGGCGCGGTGGTCTGGTGGATTGATGCCGCTGTGGCTGTCCACTACGGCAACAAACCCCACGCCATCCTGGCGCTAGCCGTGGCCTGCGTTTTCTTCGCCGCCGGCGTCGTGTGGGTGAAAAGCACCGAAAAACGCTGAGCTGAAGGCCAGCCCTAGGTGTTCTGAAAGCGCGCCTCGCTCAGGTCCAGTTCGCGCTCGATGGTTCTCAGCATCTCGTCATTGATCTTGTCTTCATTGCGCAACATGACCGCGGTCGACCGTTCGAGCGCGCGTAACTCCTGGCTCAGATTGCGTTCGTAACGGGCCAGGGCGATTTCCCGTTCCGGCTTCATCTCTTCTCCTCCGCTTTCGACCAGCGTGGCCCGCGCCTGGTAGTGGCGGATCATGTCATCGTAGATTTCCTTATGGTCTGTTTTCGACTTCCGCGAAAGATCCCTGAGGTAATCGAGCACAGTGTTCACGATCAGCAGGCGAGCTTGCCGTTCTTCCATGTTTTGCTCCCCGCCGACGGCTAGTCCCAGCTTCCTGATCACTGCCGGAAGAGTAAGCCCCTGGAGGACCAGGGTGACGAAGATCACACAAAACGTGAGAAAGATAATGAAGTTTCGCTGCGGGAAAGGCGACCCGTTCTCGAGCATCCTGGGCAGCGAGATGGCAGCAGCCAGGGCCAGCACTCCGCGCATTCCTGTCCAGGCCACGATAAAGATTTGTTTGCCTGTGGGGCGCACCTGTACCTGGTGGAACAGATGGTGCCGTATCCAATACGCGATCACCGCACCCGGGTACACCCAGATAATCCTAAGCGCCACCACCAGGATCGCGAACGTTGCCCCGTAGCGAATCAGTTGGCTCACCGTATGCTGGTGGATGCCGCTCAGAATCAATCGAAGCTGCAGGCCCATAAGAATAAAGACGAGGCCGTTGAGGCCGAACTCCAGCGTCTTCCACACCGCGGTGCCATCGATACGCGCGTTGATGGAGAGTGTCTCCGAACTTTTGCGTCCGAGATAGAGACCGCAGACGACGGTTGCGAGCACGCCCGATGCATGGATCCCCTCCGCTGCGAGGTAGGCCATGTAAGGGCTGGCAAGGGACAGCGTGATTTCGACCGGCGAGTCGGTGATGTTAAGTGAGACTCTGTGAATGACGAAGCCGGCAAACAGGCCGATCGCTACACCTCCTGCTACCAACCAAAACAGTTCCAGCATTGCCAGGCCCGGTCCCGGGCGCCTCCCGGCGACAACCAGGGCAACAGAAAATTGCAGGGCGAGCAGACCACTGGCATCGTTGACCAGGCTTTCGCCTTCCAGGATGTCAACAATTCGCCGGGGAAGGCCGAGGCGCTTGGCAATTGCGGTGGCAGCGATTGCATCGGTGGTAGAAATCACAGCTCCCAGTACTGCGCCCACCCGGTAATCAAATCCAGGAATCAGCCAGGCCGTGCCCACCGCAATGCCGAATACAGTAAACGCGACCAGGCCAAAGGCCAGCATAAGAATACTGACAATGTTTTTGTGAAAGTCGCGCCAGGAAGTGTTGAAGCCCCCGATGAACAGCAACGGAGGCAGAACCACCAGAAAAACAACGTCCGGATCCAGTGCGATCTGAGGCAGGTGCCGGAAGAGTGAGAGAACCACCCCGCCCATGAAGAGCACGATGGGATAAGGAATTTTGAACCGGTGCGCGAGCGTCGTCAGCCCAGCGACGAGGAGCACGAGGAAGAGAAGCGTGAGCTCGAGGTGGTGAATGCCTGTGGCCTGCACGGGGCGTCGGTCTCCAGAGATTCAGGTTAACCCAGAGAATAGCGGATGCCCCACCTCGCTGGGGACATCCGCTCAGGCATCAAACAGTCACTGAGGCAAAGCTGTTGGCCTGCGCGTGCTCCTGCTCTGCCTGTGCCACGCACTCCTCGAAGATATCGAGGCCAATGGTCGCTTCGTGCTGGTTCAAGATCAGCGGGGGCGCCAAACGGATAGACGTTTCTCCGCAGCCCAGCAGCAGAAGACCTTTTTCAAACGCCAGGGACACGATACGGTCGCGCAGCGCCGGTGCGGGTTCACGGGTCTGCTGACTCTTGACGATCTCAATCCCGATCATCAGTCCTCTACCGCGGACGTCGCCCACAATCGGGTGCCTGGATGGCCAGTCGCGCAAGCGGGAAAAGAAGACTTCTCCCATGGCCGCCGCATTGGCGATCCCCTCACGCTCCAAAACGTCCATCGTGGCCAGGGCAGCCGCGATGGCTACCGGGTTTCCTCCGAAAGTGGAAGCGTGGGAGCCGGGAACCCAATCCATGAGTTCCGCGCGCGTCATGCAAATACCGAGAGGCATGCCCGAAGCAATGCCTTTGGCGATGCAGACCATGTCCGGCTGTACCCCGGTGTGCTCGACCGCCCACCATTTGCCCGTGCGGCCGGCTCCCGATTGCACCTCATCGACTACCAGCAGAATGCCGTGCTTGTCGCAAATACGACGCAGCTCCTGCATGAAGATATCCGGCGCAACCACGTAGCCGCCCTCTCCCTGGATGGGCTCCACGAAAATCGCGGCGACTTCTTCCGGCGGCAGAGTGGTCTTGAACAGCTTTTCTTCGATGTAGCGCGCACAACCCAGTGCAAAGCGCTCTTCTTCCTGCGGGCCCCCGCTGCATCCACGATAGGCGTATGGATAGCGCACGTGCGTGACCCCCGGAACCAACGGAGCAAAACGCCGCCGTTGCTGCGGTTTGGAAGCGGTGAGCGAAAGAGCGCCCATGGTGCGCCCGTGAAAGCCGCCAAAGAAAGCGATCACGTTCTGCCGGCCGGTATGGTAACGGGCCAGCTTCAGCGCGCATTCGATGGCTTCCGCCCCGGAGTTTCCGTAGTAGAACCGGTGTGGTCCGGGCATAGGCGCGATGGCGGAGAGCCGCTCCGCAAGAGTCACCATGTGCTCGTAATAAAAATCAGTGCCCGAGATGTGGATCAGCTCGGCCGCCTGTTGCTGGATGGCCGCCACTACTTCAGGATGGCAATGACCCGTCGAAACGACGGCGATGCCGGCGGCAAAGTCCAGAAACTCGTTTCCGTCGACATCCTCCACCCGGATGCCGCGGCCGCGTTTGGCCACCATGGGGTAGGAGCGGGTATAGCTGGGGGAGACGTAACGTTCGTCATCGGCGACAACTGCGCGCGCTTTCGGGCCCGGAACCGGACCCACGAGCTTCGGACCGTACTGGGCAAGAAGGGAGCTGCTGTTACGACCATTATTCTGCATGGTGCTTCTCTGCTTTCTCTGCGTTCTTACAAAGGCGAGTCAATCGACTGCGGCGGAGCAAACGCCAGGCGGTCGGAGTCAGGGCAGAGCTTCGGCGGAGGAAAGCTAGTCGCCGCCGAAGAGACTAGGTCGGGTGCCTGCGGGGAGCACGTTCAGACGCGTGCGTGGCATGGGGCAGGAGCCGGCATACAAACCCCGCGGTCTCTGGTTGTCCATCCACATGTTGAGTCCCCTTGCCCCTTAAGGTTACCACGGGCCTGTTTCGAGGAAGAAACCACCCCCCCTTTGTCATCCCCGAAGCCGATCTGCAGTTCGCTGCGGAAGCAAACTCAGGCTGGAAGTACCACCCCCCTTGTCATCCCCGAAACCGATCTGCAGTTCGCTGCGGAAGCAAACTCAGGCTGGAAGTACTACCCTCTCCTTGTCATCCCGACCGGAGCGAACCCGGATTTCCTGCCACGCTGACCTGGAGACAACTGCGTGTGCGGCTTTCAGCAAGGAAAGCCGCATGAAGTTCGCCAGCGCCACCAACATCAACAGGAAATCCGGGGTAGCGAAGCGGAGGGACCTGCGGTTCCGCGGACCTGTCCTGGGAATGTTTTTCGTGGGGGCGAAGCATCCCTATTCTATGGCGCTACTTCCGGCGCTACTTCCGCTTCCACCGCGCGCCCTCTTTAGAATCCTCTATCAGAATTCCCAAAGCGGACAGCTCATTCCGAATCGCATCACTGCGGGCAAAATTGCGCGTTCGACGAGCCTGCTCTCTCTCCGCCAGCAGGGCATCAATCTGTTGATCGCTAAGGGAGTAAGCAGCCACCAACTCAGGCGCCGCCTGGTCGCTGCGCCCTTCCTCCTGTGCCCACTGCAGAGCGCCGCGGGCGATCTCCGCGTCCCGATCCTCGAGCACAGCAAAGATCTCATCGAACCGGCGCAGTGCCTCATCGATGCCACGAACGTTCCCGGCAAACAACTTGCCCGAGTCTGCCGCGACATTCCCGTTCCGAACCAGCTCAAAAATCGCCGCACGGGCCTCAGAGGTATTCAAATCGTCCGCCAATGCTGCGCTGAAGCTCTGCTGCGCCTTTGCGCTTTGCGCTTCCAACTCTGGATTCGTACCCGCCGGCCAGTTGCCGCCGCGAATCCTTTGCGCGAAGGTGCGTACCCGTTCCACCGCACTGGCCGATTCCGTCAAACCATCCATCGTGAAGTTCAGCGGGTGCCGGTAGGGAACCGAGATAAGCAGAAAACGGATCGCCGAAGGCTTGTATCCCTTGAGCAGCAAGTCCCGCAAAGTGAAAAAGTTACCTTCGGACTTCGACATCTTGCGCCCGTCCACCAGCAGAAAACGTACGTGCATCCAGTGGTAGGCCATGGTCTTTCCGCTGGCCGATTCTGATTGCGCGATTTCGTTCTCATGGTGGGGGAACATCAGGTCCTCCCCCCCGGCGTGCAGGTCGAAGCTCTCGCCCAGGTATCGCAGCGCCATGGCAGAACACTCAATGTGCCATCCCGGCCGGCCTGGGCCAAGCCTGGTATCCCAGTGTTCTCCGGGTTTGGCTGCCTTCCACAGGGCAAAATCACGAGCTGAGTCTTTGTCGTATTCGTCCAGATCCACCCGCGCCCCGTCGTTGATTGCGGTGAAATCCTTTTTCGACAGCTTGCCGTACTCTGGAAACCCGGCTATCCGGAAATACCAGGAACCGTCCGGCGCCTGGTAAGCAAGGTCCTTCGCCGCCAGCCGTTCAATCAAAGCCACCATCTGCTCGATGTTTTCCGTGGCCCGGGCGATAATCTCCGGCCGTTCGCAGCCCAGCGCGTCCAGGTCCTGAAAAAACGCCCGCTCATACTTCTGGGTGTATTGGTTGATGGGCAGTTTTGCCGCCGCCGCATTGCGGATGATCTTGTCATCGACATCCGTTATGTTCATGACGTGCTGTATCTTATGCCCCTGCTGCTTCCAAAAGCGGCGGAGCACATCCAGCTGCAAAAACGTTCGGAAGTTGCCGATGTGCCCGTAGTCATAGACCGTAGGGCCGCACACATAGATACGCAGCGTCTCGCCATCGGAGGGCGTGACATCTTCGACAGAATTACTGAGAGTATTGAAGAGACGGATGGTCATCCAGGCTGGGGGCTTACCTGACCCTCATGGTAACTTTTCGAGCGTCCAGCGTCCACCAACCCGGACCCCTCGGTATCCACCTCGGCATACTACCACCCGGATTTCCTTCCACCCAGCACTGGACAAGGCCGCGTGTGTTTGCCAACGCCTCCAACTTCTAGAGGAAATCCGGGGTTAAGGCAGCAGACGCTTCACTTCCGCAATGGATTTTCCCTTCCAATGGCGGGTAAAGTTCTCCAGCGTACAGAGACTCACGCTGCGCATCCGGTCGACATAAAGCCCACCTGACAGGTGATCGATCTCGTGCTGCAGGATACGCGCATGCCAGCCCGAGGCCCGGATGACCTTCGGCTTTCCCTGGGCATCGAGGCATTCGACCTTAACCTTGCGTGCCCGAGGCACCAGGGCCACCAGGCCCGGCAGGCTCAGGCAGCCCTCGAAAAATTCCACCTCCGGCACTGTTTCCAAGGTGAGCACGGGATTAATGATGACCTCAAAAGCCACCGGCTTGCGCTCCCGCTCGGCCAGCATCTCACGGCTAAAGTCCTTCATATATTCTTCGCGGTCCTCGATCACGGCGAGTTGCAAAGGCAGACCTATCTGCGGCGCAGCCAGGCCGACTCCCGGCGCGTCGTGCATCGTCTCCCGCATGGAGGCGATCAGTTCCTGGGTGCTGGAGAGCATGATTTCTTCGCGTCGCAGAGGTCTGGCGCGCTCGCGCAGGACGGGTTCACCCGCCGCTCTAATTTTCAGTATCATTTTTTCCCCAAAGCCAGCGAGGCATTGGCGGTCAGATCCAGGGCTGCAAACCCGCCCGCCAGGAATCGGGGCCAGGCCGCAGCCGCAATCATGGCCGCATTATCGGTGGAGAGGGCAACCGTCGGGAACGCGATCGGCAGTCCTCGCTTGTCCGCTTCCTCGGTAAAGCGCGCCCGTAGTTCACGGTTCGCGGCGACGCCGCCGGATACCAGGACACTTTCCGCGCCCAGCGCCTCGGCAGCCTGAAAAGTCTTCCGCTTCAGATCCTCGACCACCGCACGCTGAAAGGAGGCAATCAATCCCAGGGTTCGGTCGTCACACAAAGGAAGCGCATCAGCGGGCCCAGCCATGGGAATGGCGGCCAGTGCTTTGCGGCGGCGTTCAATCGCCGGATAAAGCTCGTGAATCTGAACATAGCGAAGTACTGCGGTCTTGAGGCCGCTGAAGGAGAAGGCAAATCGATCCACCGGAGAACCCGGCCGATGAGCTTTTTGTTTCACCTGGGTCAGGGTAAACGCCACCGACGAGGGGTCCCCATGCGGCGCAAGCGCATCGATCCAGGGACCGCCCGGATAGCCCAGTCCCAGCAGCTTGGCGACCTTGTCAAAGGCTTCGCCGGCCGCGTCGTCGAGCGTGGCGCCGACGTTGCGATAAGTAAAGCTCTCGCCCTCGTAGCGGACAAGATAGAGATGGGTGTGTCCACCGGAAACGACCAGGGCCAGAGAACGGCTATCCCGCAGCTCCAGCATTTCGCTATGCGCTAACAAAACGGCGTGGATATGACCTTCCAGGTGATTTACGGCGATGAGCGGCTTGCCCAGCGCGAAGGCCAGCGACTTGGCGTAGGCGACCCCGACCAGCAGTGCGCCCGCCAGTCCGGGCCCCTCCGTGACTGCGACCGCGTCCAGATCAGAGAAGCGGACGCCGGCTTTATCCAACGCCGCGCGGACCACGGGAACGATATTGCGCAGATGTTCGCGCGAAGCCAGTTCTGGAACCACACCACCATAAGGCGCATGAATTTCAATCTGCGAGGCCACGATGCTTGAGAGCACATGACGGCCGCGCTCGACCACTGCGGCTGCGGTCTCATCACAAGAGCTTTCGATGGCCAGGATCAGGCCCCGGTTGTAGGTGCCTTCAGCGCCAGAAAGGAGCTGGCTGGATTGACTCACCTTTCTATAGTAGTAGGAATGGCACTAAGCGCAGAACGGGATGCGGCAACAACGATTGTGGCCCGGTTGCGCTCCGCCGGCCACCGGGCTTTCTTCGTGGGCGGCTGCGTGCGCGACCTGCTGTTAGGCCGGGTGCCCAAGGACTTCGACGTCGCCACCAGTGCGACGCCGGATCGCGTGCTGAACCTGTTCGAGAAGACCTTTGCCGTTGGCGCACATTTTGGCGTTGTCCTGGTCTGCACCGGCGAGATCACGACCGAAGTTGCTACCTTTCGCAGCGATGGTGCTTACGCCGATGGCCGCCACCCGGATGCGGTGCGATTCTCCACCAGTCCGCAAGAGGATGTGAAGCGCCGCGACTTCACCGTCAACGGCATGATGCTGGATCCGGCCGACGACTCTGTCTTGGATTGGGTGGGCGGCAGGCAGGACCTCAATGCCGGCTTGATCAGGGCCATAGGCGATCCCGTCGAGCGATTCACTGAAGACAAACTGCGCATGTTGCGTGCGGTGCGGTTTGCTGCGCGCTTCAGCTTTGAGCTGGAGCCGGCGACCCGGAAGGCAATTGGGCGATTAGCGCCGGCGGTAAACCAGGTCAGCCACGAACGGGTGCGCGATGAATTGACCCGGATGCTCACCGAGGGTCACGCGCGCCGTGCCTTCGAGCTGCTGGACGCGACCGGCCTGCTGGGCGAGGTGCTGCCGGAAGTAGTCAGGCTGAAGGGAGTGGCGCAGCCTCCGCAGTACCACCCTGAAGGCGATGTCTGGGTGCACACGCTGTTATTGCTCGACGGGCTTCCCGCGGGTGTACCTGTGGCTCTGGCCTGGGGAGCTTTGCTCCACGATATTGGCAAGCCGGCGACCTTTCGCGTGGCGCCCGACCGCATACGTTTTGACGGGCACGTGGAGGCGGGCCTTCGTATCGCTCAGGAGATCTGCCGCCGTCTGCGATTTGCCAATCACGAGACCGAGCAGATTCTGTCGCTCATCGCCAACCACATGCGTTTTGCCGACGTGCGCAAGATGAAGGAGTCGACGCTGAAGCGGTTCTTTCGCTTGCAGAGTTTTGATCAGCACCTCGCGCTGCATCGTCTCGACTGCCTGGCGAGCCATGGGTCGTTGGAGTTGTACGATTTCGCGCGTGAGCGCTTCGAAACCTTGCCGGAGGAAGAAGTCAGGCCGCATTTATTGTTGCGTGGCAAAGATCTGATCGAAGCCGGCTATCAACCCGGGCCCCAATTTTCCCAGATGCTCGCGATGGCGGAGGATGCTCAGCTGGATGGAACCGTTCATACGCGCGAGGAAGCGCTCGCGCTCGTTCGTGAACGCTGGCCCGAGCCCTGAGGTCCTCGAACCAGAAGTAACCTCCGAACGATAACCGGCGACGCAAAAAAAAGTTCCCCGCGCCAACACTTTGCTCCACGCCGCTGGATCTAAATCACTACAAAGACGATTTCGGCAGCCACGCGAGCGAGGGACACACCTGATCCCTGTTCAAAATAAGAGTGAAAAACCCCTAACGGAGCCACCTATGCCCAAAAATAACGTCAGCGACCTCGTCACCGATCAGGAAATGACCTTTGTCCGCCTGGTCCTCTCTGGAACCATGACCGACCGGGAAGCCGCCCAAGCGGCGGGCCTCAACCCCGACACCGCCGCCTATACCAAATCCAAGCCCCGCGTCCGCGCCTACATGATCGAGCACCGCGCCGCCACGCAGCAGCAAATCCTCCAGCAAGAAGCGGAAAAACAGCACCGGCGGGAACAGCGCCGCGAACAAGTCTTGGACCGCCTCTGGGAAATCGCCGTAATGAGTCCCGAAACGACCCGCGGCAGCCTCACCGGCCAAGTCAAGGCGATCTCCATGATCGTAGCCATCGAAGGAATGATCCCGGACCGTCGCTCCTCCCCATCCGCGACGCAACCCGCGGCTCTCCCGGTCGAACCGGTTATCTCCCCTGCTTTGCCCTCGTTTCCCAACTTTGACCCCAACGAAGCCGGCGTTTTCAATCCCTTCGTCAACCCCCAAAAGCGGGCTCCCGCCGCAACCGGCTCCGTCTTCGATGCTCTGCTCGACAAAGCCGGCCCCCTCAGCCTGTCCCTTCCCCCGGAACAACGCGTCTCGGGGCTCCGCCGCTAAAATCGGCAAAAACACCCAAATTTTATCGAATTTTATAAGTGGCAATAGGCGGACCAATGACGACGACTAAGGACAGAACGAGGTTGCTGGCTCTACGTCGTCTGCAACCGACCTGCGTGCGGCAAGCCAAAGGCAAGTTAAGAGAGGGATGAACGGGGAGAGATAGCGTCCTTTCCATCCACGAGTTACTCGCGCTTTGTATCAGGGCACGACTTTAGTCGGGCCGTAAATGGAGGTGTACGCATTATGTATTTTGCGAAACGCCGATAGGATTTCAAGGCAAGAGAACTGGGCTTCGATCAGTTCGGAGAGATACGTGTTGTCTTGCCGGCTGCTTTCTTCGAAATCCGGCTCCAGCCGCGAGGACCTTGGCCGCGGCCACGGCGCAGGCGTGCTGATACGTCGGCTCCAGTCCGCTGCTTTGCACCGGATTTTCTTTAGGGTTAAACTCCGTCAGTCCCGTCAGGAAGCTGAGAAAGAATCCAATTGCGAAATCTTTCACAGCTTCCAGTCCCGAAGGGACGGGACAATCTATAGCCCGGCACGGGAGTGCCGGGTAGGATTTCACGCAAATCGAGTCCCGAAGGGACGACACAATGGGGGAGTTCTCACGCAAACTCTTCAGCCCCTGCGCTCTTAATGCTGATTTTCAGACTAGACAAAACAAACCCGCGCACGCGTACAGCGGAGGCCAAAGAGCGTGTCTCGGAACCGACGGCTTGTAAAATAAGTCCCGCAGAGCCTGCCCTGAGCTTGTCGAACGGGGACGACTGGAAGTTACCCAGAGGCAATCCCGAAGCAATCCCATTTCGCTCCCCGAATCCAGGATCGTGTATTGGACTTTTAAATGGCGCCGGCCGACCCAGGACTGCGTCCTGGGCCTGTAG
>JBAVQC010000077.1:0-13693 GCA_049693715.1 Acidobacteriaceae bacterium
GATCGGTGATGAGGTCGGTTACGTTATTTTTGGGCATAAGTGGCTCCTTCGAGCGGTTAAGCAAGTGAGTGGAGACTGGCCGGGGCGGCCAGTTGTGGGATTTTTGTTTTTTGAAGCAGGGCGGAAGTCATAAAAAAATCCCGCCGCGGCGGGATGCTTGAGATACCTGATTTTGGACAGGGATCGGGTGTGACACCGGACAGTGGTCACACTGTCCTTCGCTCGGGGTTAGGCCGTGAACTACCGACAACTGCCGGCTGGGGAACGGGCGCCGAGACCCCGATCCCTACCGAAATCGCTTTCTACGTCTTACCGGGAGCATACACGGCTTTGGGAATTAGGGTAAGTGCGAATTTTTCTCAACAGCGAGTTATGCCGTGGGAGGTTACCTTGGTTTCTTAGAGGTATCCGCGGTGACCAGGGATATGAGCTGGACCTGGGCCCCAGGCCGGGGACGCTTTGGCGCGCAGATTGAAACAGGTTCGTGGGCAGTTTGCACCGCTCACCATTCCTGATTCCTGCGTTGCTATCCGCTTGATCTGCGAATGGATTGCTGTTTGGCATCAAACGCGCCATGCGGTGGTTGAGTTCACGCACCCTGGAAGCTCTTGAGTACTGCCTCGGCGGACCCAAGAAGCGGAATCTCCTGCGAAGTTCCATAGACCATTCGCGTGGAGAGGGCACCATCGATGACACCGAGTATCATCGACGCCGCGGCACATTTATCGACCGGGTAAGGAGTTAAGAGCTCGGCGAGATAGTCGCGCAATTTATCTTTGTGTTTGATCACTCGGCGATGGATCGGATGGGCAGTGTCCGGGTATTCGGATGCGATACGAAGGAACGGGCAACTGGTAACTTCGGGCAGATTTATCAGGCGTTCTATTCTGACCAAGGCTTCATGTATGTCTTCGGATGGGACAGGAGCGGCAAGATACTCCCAGAACGATCGGTCGCGCTGGTCGAGGTATGCGAGCACAAGGTCATCTTTGCTTCCGAAATGCCGATAGAAGGTTGCCTTTGCGACCTCGGCGATGGTCATAATCTTCTCGGTGCCGGTCGCACGGACCCCGTCTGCATAGAAGAGTTGGCCGGCAACTGCCAGAATCCTGTTCTGCGGATTGGAGTTTTTTTGCGTTCTCATAAAATTATCTTGACACAAGACAGACTAGTCTGTCTAATTAATCCTGTGAACAAGACAGACCTGTCTGTCTAATCTCGTTCCACGAAGGAAACCTGAAAATGTTGACCACTGAAAGCAGTATTTTCAGTCCGCCAGGTCTGGAACCGCCCCCGAAAAGTCCCGGCCTTTTCTTGAGAAGACCCAAAAGTCGTACAAGTTCATTCCAAACATGTTTGGAACGTTTGCCTAATTCTCCCGTCCTGCTGGAGGGCTAAACCGCGATCAGCGCCAGCCTCGGCAAATGGCCGGGCGGCTGGTGCTGAGAAGTCGAAGAATTTCGAAAGTAGAGAAAGAAATGTCTGGTCGCCTAAGCAAGGTTTTATCGCTGATCCTCGGAGTTTGGATGTTCATGTTCGGATTCCTAAAATTTTTCCAGCCAATCCGTGGATGGTTTGATATCCAGATCCAACAAAGTCATTTACCCCACGAGTCTATTCTCGCGGGCAAAGTGACTGAAATGGTTGTCGGGATCCTCTTCTTGCTGCCATGGCTTTGGAGGTCGCTGAGGGCAAGAAGCAAAGATCAAATCCTGCTGATCGCATGTTTGATCCTGTTTACTCAGATGGCCGTGGCAATCTATGTCCACCTGCAGCCAGGTGTGCCTGCCAGCGTTCTTCCTCTGGGTATCAAACCGCCCGTGGTTCCCGTTACGGTTCTCCTCCTAGGATTGCTCACTGCTTTCGATGTTTGGAAGCAACTGCGAGCGGAGAAGGCTATCGAAAAGCCGACTCAATAACAGAGTCCGCACCCAATCATCTTCGGTCAGAGCGCGGAGCAGGAGTCACGAACCTGACAGGAGCTCTTCACAGCCGGCATATCACAAGCGACCGACTGCGTCGTTGAACTACAGGAGTACGAAAATGGCGAATCTCTTCGAATCTGTTCAGCTCGGATCTTTGGTCCTGGCAAATCGCGTCTTCATGGCGCCCCTTACGCGCAACCGAGCTGACGCAGATGGCGTTCCGGGCGAACTCGCAGCGACTTATTACTCGCAGCGCGCGGCGGCTGGACTCATCGTGACCGAGGCAACGCAGATCTCGCCCATGGGCAAAGGCTATATCGATACTCCTGGTATTCATTCCGCGGAGCAGGTGCGAAGGTGGCGCCGGATCGTTGAATCCGTTCATAAGAGTGGAGGCCGAATCTTCCTTCAGCTGTGGCATGTCGGACGAATCTCTCATTCGTCCTTGTTGCCAAGGAACGCACAACCCGTTGCTCCATCTGCAATCCGTGCCAATAGCCAGACGTTGATTGCCACGGGTCCAGCACCGGTTTCGGAGCCAGTTGCCTTGACGGGTAGCGGGATCAAAGGGACTTTGGACGATTATCGTCGGGCAGCCGCCAACGCGAAAGAAGCCGGATTTGACGGGGTCGAAATTCATGCGGCGAATGGATACTTGATCGATCAATTTCTCCGAACAGGAACCAATCAGCGAACCGATGAATATGGAGGTGTTGCGTCGAATCGAGTCCGTTTTCTGTCTGAAACAGTTGAGCGCGTCCTGGAGACCTGGGATAGCGGACAGGTGGGTGTGAGAATCTCTCCGACGGGCAGTTTTAACGACATGTCGGACGACAACCCTTTCGACACGTTCTCCGTCGCGGTTGGAAGACTGAACAACTATCGGCTCGGGTACCTTCATGTCGTTGAGATGGCACAGAACAGCAAAGGACCCAGCGAGTTAGATATTGCCATGTCGGCTCAGCTTAGAACGCTTTGGAAAGGTCTTTACGTTGCGAATGGCGGATACGACGGGCCCAGGGGCAAGGAGGCAATACAGACGGGTCATGCCGACGCAGTCGCATATGGCCGCGCCTTTCTAGCCAACCCAGACCTACCGCGACGGCTGCAACTCGGAGCCACTCTCAATAAACCGGATCCAACGACTTTCTACGGAGGAGGGGCTGCCGGCTACACGAGCTATCCCACGCTTACCTGATTTTGCGACCACTGAAGGGCAAAGCGGGATTCGTATGAGTTACTTTTTCGGCACGCCCACGGGGGCACAGCATGAAGCCCACCTCAGAGGATCACTGCCGCTCGACTGACAGCTCAATTGGAGTCGTGTGGTTGTTCTCCGGCCCTTGCTTGTTCTGCGTGGAAGACTCAGGCTCTCTCCGCTACCTTGCGCGCCACATCAAGGGCCGTCGCCCCGACCCTGGCACCGAGTCGATATGCCGTTTCATTCACAGCCGAGATAATGCCCTGTTTCAGCGTTGACTCGCCATCACCAATACGCGCCGAATCCGCGGCGACCGTAGCGGCGGCAATACCGTCAGTATCGAGAAGTGGAAGGCAGGCAGCGCCCGCGCGGTCTGCGCCGAAGCCAGCATCGTTGAAGAAAACAAGGCGTGGCTTGAAGGAACGCGTAAATGGAGCAGCGCTTCTGCCGCCATGACTACCGCTTGCCACGACCAAGCCTGCATCTTCTGGAGTAGCAAATGAGATGGAGCCTATGCAGAGGATGCCGTCAACAAAGGCGCGTTCCTCTACCGGCGCCTCCATGTCCGCGTGGGGCCAGGGGGCAGACTTCAATAGCTCCACTGCTTGTGCGACGGTTTGACCCGTCTCTACGCCACACTTGGCCGCAAGTTTGTTGACGCGACTGATGATCCCCCGGTGGAACATGTCTTCGGCGTCGCCGGCCCGGGCACTGTCCGTCGCTACGGCCGCCATGGCCATGCCATGCTGGTCCGCCCAAGGCAGACCGCTGACCCCCGCCTCATCCCGGCCGATGCCGCAGTCATGATGTATGGCAGCGCGAACGCCGGCTCTGGCCGAGTAGTACGCCGCGTAAGCCGTGGCATTCGAACCGCCAACAACGACGGCATCGTTTGCTTCAGGAGGAAGCTTTACAACGCCATCGACTACCAGAACAGGAACGTCCATTGAGAGCACTTCAGACCTCCGAAAAAGTGTGTGTGTGCTCGCGCGAATCGGACCGAGATCGGTACGGCATCCGCGACGGCAGTTCTATATCAAACGTTATAGAACCTGGACGGAAGCTGTCAATGTTATGTAGTGCGTGGTATAGAATAGTACGGAGTAACCATGGGACGTCCACGCGAATTCGACATCGACACGGCCATCAAGACGGCGACTGAACTTTTCTGGCGAAAGGGCTACGAAGGCACATCGCTCAGTGATCTCACCGGTGCTATGCGCATCACCGCGCCGAGCTTCTATTTTGCTTTTGGAAATAAGGAAAAGCTCTTCCGGGTAGTCGTTGAACAGTATTACGAAAAACAGCTAGAACTTCTTGAGAGTGCGCTTCGGGAGCCGACCGTACGAGGTGTGGCGGAGAGATTTCTCTATGGCTATGCCGATGTACTTACCGAGCCATCTCACGCGTCTGGCTGTCTCGCTCTCAACAGTTCTCTTCCTTGTGCAGAAGACGACACAGTTCGCGCTTGGCTCGCCGATCTGCGCGGCGAGTTGGCCGTCAGACTTCGCAAGCGGTTCGCCAAGGCTCGTGGCACCGTCGAACTTCCGATGAATGCTGAGCCCGATGCGCTCGCGCGCTATATTGCAATCACTGCGTGGGGCCTGGCGGTAGAAGCTCAGTCGGGGGCGAAACGTAAAGACCTTTATAGCGCGATCGCCGTGGGTCTCGCAGCATGGCCTGCTGCTGCCGGCCCAGCGCGAGAACACAGCCCGCTGTCGACTGTACGCAAGAGCACATCCACTCGCCGTCGACAATAGTGATTTGCCTCCAACAAGTTTCAGTTCTTCGTCGCTAAAAGGCCCGTCGCCAGTAGGCGAAACGTCTCGACGGCTTGCGGTAGCACGGCATGCGGGTGGTCGCTGGCGGCGACCCATAGGGCTGCGTTCAGTGCTGCTCCGCTGAGGAGGCGGGCGGCTGCCTCGACGTCTACGGGCTTTAGGGTGCCTTCGGCGATTAGCTTCGCTACGGCCTGCTTGGTCATCTCGAGACAGGCATTCTGACTGGGCCAGCGGGAGGGATCGCCTAGAAATGCGGGGCCGTCGAGGAGAACGACTCGGCGGACTTCGGGGTCGAGTGCCATCTCAATGTAGGCTGATCCTTCGGCGAGCAGGCCTTCCCAGTCGTTCCCTGCGAGCCGCCCCGACGGCTCGCCGGAGCCGGACTTCGGAGCCCAGGTCCGCTTAGCGTTTGCCAACCTGAAAGCCACCTTGCTCGCGGCAGGATGCGGATTCGATGACATTATCGACGTAACAACATTTCATACTGATCCCGAGAAGCAGTTTGGAATGTTCAGGGAGGTGAAGAAAGAGATCTTCAAGAAGGCTCCTTACCCCAACGCGACTGCGGTCGGCGTCAAATGGCTTGCGGGCTTCGACTTCGAGATCAAGGTGATCGCACGGATTCCGTCTCGGGCGTCTGCGTTGGTGAGCAGGCGCAACCCTCCGACGATGTGGGATATGGCGTCGCTTGGGTACTCGCAGATCAGTGTGGCGGAGCCGGGGCGGCTTGCGTTCCTGTCGGGCCAGATTGCAGCGACGCCTGGTAGTGAGGGCGTGCCCAAGGATGTCGGTGGGCAGGCTAAGCTTGCGGCTGCCAGCCTTGCTGCGGCACTGAAGGAACTCGATGCGACGGCGCAAGACATTGTGATGCTACGGGTCTATGTTGTAGATGCGAACAGGGAGGCGTTCCAGGAGGCCATGGTCCCGCTTCATGAGCTGCTCGGGGACGCGAAGCCGAGCATCACGACGATTGGTGTACAGGCACTGTATACGCCGGAGATCAAGGTCGAGATTGAAATGGTGGTGCGGGTGCCCTAACCAAGAGGGAAATACAGGTCACGGCCATCGAACTTCGGTGGGAGTGTGTCACGGCGAAGCCCATGCTGGGAAAGAGTTCGTACGAAGTCTTTGCCATGGTTCCTCCTTGTTCGGTGTTGCTATGGGCCTTCTCATCGATTTGAATTCCAATGAAATCTGACGGCCCGAATGACTGTTCTGATGGACGCCTCAAGTCGTTGAGGCGTCCGCTTTATGGCAAGCAGGTTTCTCCCAGGAACGAGACCCGCGGTGGATCGAGTTAAGACGCTTTGCGCTCGGCTGCAAGAACGACAAAGAGAATGGTGCAAGGCTTGGTGGAGCGGTTATGCCAGCTATGGAACGTTCCGTTATTCACCATCAGGTCCCCTGTCTTGAGCGTGAGTTCGTGTACCTGACCGTCTTCGCCAGGGTATCCGGCGTTCACTTCGCCATCCATCACTATGGCAAGATCGATGCTGTCGGTGCGATGCATCCCGTCACCTTCTTTGCCCGGGACCATTCCTGGGGTGCCCATGTCGACTGAGGCGGCCCGCTCAAGCGGCGCTGGTCCCTCTGGCGTCTCGGGAGCCAGCGTAAAGAGATCGACCCGAAGACCACCGAGTGGGCCAAACATCCCCAACGGTTTATATTCGCCCAAAACCTGCTCTGGCGTTAGCGGCAAGTTGGGGACTTTGTCGAATCCCCAGACGTTGGTGAGGAAGTCAACTGCCGCTGTGTCGATGGTGTCGCTCTTGGTGGCTACGCCAGATTTGCCTTCGGCAGTAATGATTCTCTGAATCTTCATTTTGTACTCTCCTGATTTGCTTGGAATGCTTGGTTTGGGTTAAACAGCGCTCAATCCGCCATCAACCACGAGATCGATGCCTGTAATAAAGCTGGCCTCGCTCGATGCCAGAAAGAGCGCTGCCGCCGCAATCTCCTCGGGCCGGCCCATCCTGCCAAGCGGCGTGGCCTTGACGAACTGGGCCTTTCCCGCCTCAGTAGCCTCTTTCGAGCCGAACAAGCCGTCGAGGATCGGCGTCTCCGTGGCTCCGGGACTGAGGACATTTGAGCGAATGCCTCGATCCTTCAGTTCCATGGTCCAGGTGCGGACGAAAGATCGCAGAGCTGCCTTCGTCCCGCTGTACGCGCTTCGGCCTGGGGTCGCCTTGTCCTTACCTGCGGAGGTAATCAGGATGATGGAGCCACCGTCGTTCATCAATGGCAGCGCCTTCTGGACAGTGAAGAATGCACCGCGCGCATTCGTCTCGAAGGTCTGATCAAAAAACCCAGGTGTCGCAGTTGCGATTGGGCCCATTCCGACGAAACCAGCGTTGGCGACAACGACATCTATTTTTCGCCCCTCAGAAGAGACGACCGAATAGAGTCGATCCAAATCTTCCAGCTTTGAAACGTCGCCCTGAACGGCGGTGACGTTCTTGCCGATCTCGGCCACTGCCTTATCCAACTCCGACTGCCGGCGACTGGTGATGAAGACATATGCGCCTTCCGACACGAAACGCTTTGCGATAGCGAGTCCAATTCCGCTGCTGCCACCTGTGATGATGGCGACCTTTCCCTGTAGTGCTGGCATAGTGTTCTCCTGTGGCATCGTTGCGGTTGTGTATCGATAGCTATACAAAATGACAACATGCCGAGCATACTATAGTATACGATATATTACTACCTGCCTTGGATGGCGTAGCAAAGAGTGGACAACAGGAATTGGAATCAAAGGAGCCCGGAATGAGTAAAGAACAAGGCGCTGGCTTTTAACGTTTCAAGATTGGGGAATTCGAAGCTGCGTTCCCCCTTCCACGCTTTCCCCTCATGCGTTCTCCATCAAAAGCCGAACAAACGATGCAACGCATGGATGCCGCAGCCCGTACCCAACCTCAATCAGGATCGGGATAATGGTCTGGGAAACGTAGGGGTCCTGCTCAACCTAAGAGAAAGCGTTGCGGCGGTCGCTTGTCTCGCAGCGAATGTCTACGCATCGTGAAGGTAACTGAGACAACTTCAGGATCGATGTCTGAAAAGATATTGGAGTAATCGAGGTGCATGACGGAGAGCATTAGAGAATACCCTCAGTTCGAAGCCCGTGCGATAAATCGTTCTCGGGTTTCGATCTGTGATCGCGCGCTCAATGACCTCGGCTAACATTTCATCCCCGATCCACCTATCGGAACCTGATGCAAGCGCAGCAAACGTCTTGGCAGAGCCTTGGTCATAGCGCCGCAAAGGCCGCTCCGGCAAACGAATTTCATTATCTACACGCCTAATAAGGCCGCGCATCACTGCCGTGACTTGAACCCCAGTCCCTTCCAACTCTCTGTTGAGGGTCTGTGACCAGCTTTCAAGCGCCGCGTGAGAGGCGGCGTACATCCCCATAAATGGAGCCGGAGACGTGCCGAACGGAGAAACTATATTGACCACTCGCCCCATGCCGCGTGCCCGCATGAACGGTATGACCGCGTAGGTCAATCGAAGCACATCAAAGAAACTGTCCGCGAAATGTCGATTGGTCTGCTCCTCGCTGAGCTCCTCCAACGCGCCGATTGTGTACGTCTCGGAGATATTTACGAGAGCATCGACACACACGGCGACGCCAAGAAGCGTGGCGATAGAGTCTCTGACGGCTCCCGTATCGCCTCGTTTGAGTCGTATCTGTGTGAATGGAAGCTCTTCCGTCGTCGCAACGTACTCGTCGACCGTGCCGAAGACCTTGAAACCACGCCGAGAGAGCAAAATGGCAGCCGCAAGCCCAGGACCTGACCATACATTCGTAACGACGATAACCTTCTCAGCCAAGCTTCACCTCTGGTCGTTTCCCCTGCTTGCGGCCATCGAGATGAAGTGTTGAGGCACTCCATCTCGCATGGTGCTCGCGACACTTACCTACTTCTTCGGCGGAGCAGCAGCGCCGCTGGCAGGAGGAGTCATACCGTTCATGCGCAGATACTCCACCATCTGTCCGTACTCGTCAGAAGCACGCACCACGATGAATGCCGCCTCAGTGGAGCGCGTGAACGGACCTCCTATACTTTCAAATGCGTTGGCGGCCGTGAGCGTCCCAATCGCCTTGTGGCCGAAAGCAAACGAGGCCTCAAGGGCAGCAACAATCTCATCCTTGCTCGACAATTTAGCAAGCGTGGTTGGATCGATCTCGGGCTTTAGCTTGCTCCTTAGAGTTGAGACCATCCCCCATCGACCGCAAGTTCGGCGCCGGTCGTGAAGGTCGCGTCGAACGCAAGGAAAAGGACCGCCTTCGCGATTTCCTCCGACGTCCCGAAGCGCTTCATGGGAATTATGCCGATCGTCTTCTCCCTAACCTGGGCGACCACGTTTTTATCGGGAAACACTTTGTCGAGGATTGGCGTGTCGATGGGACCGGGCGATATGGCGTTGACGCGAATCTCGCGAGCAACCAATTCAGCAGCGAGCGTCCGAGCCAATGATCGTAGCGCAGCCTTGGCGGCTCCGTATGTGGATTGGCCGGGCAGTCCCTTGACGTTGGCGACGGAGGTCGTGAGGACGACAGCACCTCCCCGGTTGATGAGCGGCGCGAGCTTCTGGACTGCGAAAAATGGTCCTTTGGAGTTCAGGTTGAACATCTCGTCGTAGATGGCCTCGGTCACGCTATCGAGAGGCGTTGGAATGCTGAACCCGGCGTTGACGAACAGCAGGTCGAGGGTGTCGAACTGGGTCTTCACCCGCGACGCCAGTGCGTCGAGATCCGTCAACGACCGCGCGTCGCTCGCAACCACGATGGCCTCGTTCCCAAGCTCTTTCTGCGCTGAATCCAGGCCTTCCTTCGAGCGCCCCGTCACCAGAACGCTCGCGCCTCCATCGAGCAGCATCTTCGCCGTAGCGAGTCCCATGCCGCTCGTGCCGCCGATGATGACCACCTTTTTACCTTCGTACCGTTTCATATGAATTCTCCTTTTGAAGGGTTGTGGTTCGTTTTGTCGCCGTGATTCGAAATTAGGGAAGTGGCAATGTTGTTGTGCATCGAGTGACGCGCCGATCAGCGCTTCCTTCAGGACACCGCACTCAGGATGCTGGGCTAGACAGGTCGATACCTGAGACGTTGACGACGGCCTGGCACAAGGCTTCTTGGGTGGCGCAATCGTGGACGTTTGGGTGGCGCCGCGCGTCAGTTGGGCCTGTGAACTTCTCTTGATCCGAGGCGAAGAATTGCCCTGAGACGTTGGTTCCGAGCGCCTAAGTTATGAAATGGTGAATTGCCTCGTTGGCGTTATCTTGAAATGAAGTGTTTTTCAAATCGGTAAAGAAGGTGCTCTGGTCCACCATGCCGCCGGATAACTTACCGTCTTTACTCGCATAAAACGCGCCGCTTTTATACCGGTCATCCGAAATGGCATCTACAAATCGTTTTGCGCCTACGTCCAGCGTATGCACCATTTCGCCCATCAATGGAAAGACGATAGGCATCATCACGTAGTTCAACATAAACCGCATTGGCGGCGGAAGACTGTCTGCCGCCTGAGTTCCTTTTGTATTCCCTGGGCTCACAACAACAAACTTGAGCTTGGGGTACTTTCTTGCCATGGATAACGTCCACATGGTTTCCGCATACTTGACATATGAGTATGCATGCAATGCCACGAACTTCTTGCCGAAATATGATCCATCAAGAACGGCAACAAACTCATCGACAGAAGAAGTGCTCATTGACACTCGTTTTACTCCGAGCATCTTTACGCCTGGAACAGCTTCGGCACTGACTGCTAGAACTGCCTTCCTTAACTTGTCCTGTTTGATCAACTCATCCACTAGGACCACATTGCCTAAAATATTCGTGGCAGCTAATTGATTCATGCCGGAAGACGTAGGGTTCGCAGCCGTTTTCCCAATTACTCCACCTGCATTCAAAACGATTGCATCAATCGGCTCCTTTATCTCCTCTACCGCTTTTCTTACGGAATCTGCATCCGTAACATCCCCAATAACAATTTCAAAAATCTTTTTCCCCGTTTTCTCCTCAAGCTCTTTCTTTGCTGCCGCTGCTCTCGCTCGATTTCTGCAAAAAAGAATTATCTTTTGTGTTTCTGGTTTCAATGCGAACTGTCGGGCAGTTTCTTTCCCAAGCCCAGCATTTGCTCCGGTTATCAAGATACTGTCGATCATTTTGTTCTCCTTGTTAGGTTGTTATTACTTGGGGAATGGAGCAATCCGACAGTCGGTTGATGCTGGCCGCTCAGCGTAGCCTGAGCAGTCTCGACGCCCGCC
This sequence comes from Acidobacteriaceae bacterium, assembly GCA_049693715.1. Taxonomy (GTDB): domain Bacteria; phylum Acidobacteriota; class Terriglobia; order Terriglobales; family Acidobacteriaceae; genus PALSA-350. Next base: position 11,178 of record JBAVQC010000077.1, read on the forward strand.
GCCGTGAGCACGCGCTTCTTGCCTAGGACCATCCCGGCATTGGGCAGTAGGAAATCGACCCGCCGACCTCGCTTGACGAGCGCGGACTGAATGCTGGCCGGCGCGTTCAGATCCAGCTCCAGCGGCATGAAGACCTGTCTTTTGGTCTCAGCCGCGAACTGAGTGGCCGCTTCCTGAATCCTGGCCACGCTGCGTCCAGTGACGATGACCTCGCGGTAGCCCTCGGCCGCGAGCAAATGGGCTGCGGCGTGACCGAGCCCGTAGGTAGCGCCGGTGACGAGAGTGATGGAATGTTTCATGGGTTGCTCCTTACGGAAAGGCGCGAGACCAAAACCAGCTTGCAATTTACTAACTATTTAGTTCTATATTGGTAGAATGTATGTGTCAAGGATTTTAGAACTATATGATTCAAAAAACCGCTAGGCCGCGAGGAAGACCGCGCAGCTTCGACGAGACGGGGGCGCTGGAAAAGGCGACTCAGGTGTTCTGGTCGAAGGGCTATGACGGAGTGACGATTGACGATCTCGTCGCCGGGATGGGTGTGGGACGGCCCAGCCTGTATGCCGTCTTTGGAGATAAGCGGGCGATATTCTTACGCGTCCTTAGGGCCTACGCAGAAAGGAAAGGGGCATCGGCCGCGAAGGCACTCTTTGCGCCACAAGATCTTCGCGACTCAATTGCGAGCTTTCTGAGGTACAACGTCGAAAGTTCGACCGAGAAAGGGTCCGCCCGGGGCTGCCTTGTGATTTGCGTCGCGCCGCTTGTGAACGACGCTGAGGTTCAACGTTTTTTGCAGAACGCAGCCACGGGCGGCGCGGCGTTGCTGGAGCGTCGTTTCCGGGACGGGATCAGCGCGGGAGAAATCCCATCTGACTTTCCCGTAGCCGCGCGTGCGAGCCAAGTCACGGATTTAGCCCGTGGGCTGACCATGCGTGCGCAGATAGGCACGCCGCGCAAGACGCTTCTCAAAGATGCTGAGGAAGCAGCCGACTTGGTACTCCTGCCGCGGCGCGTCTGACGTTTATCAGAATGGATCCAGTCGCAAAAGGGGCAAGTTGCCTGATCACGATCCGGCATGACAATGCTCAGGCACGGACGCCTCGCTGTGTCGCCGCACCGATGATTCTTGGATTGCCCGAACTGTGGGGCCGTCGCAGGTGAGTGGTGCAAGACTGACTTTCCCGTTCTGAACGGGAGGCGCCTACCGCTGCACGATGAGCGGTGGGATGAAAGAGAGCGGTGTCGAGAACTTGTATTCGGCCTTAATCTGAACCTATCCGGACAGCGCTTGTTAGCATGTGCAACGGCCACCATGGCTTAGCATCTACTGGCGCTGTTTTAGAATACGCTGAATATTTCTCTTTCCGTGCATGACGGTAACGATCTCAAGCGGGGCCTTCTCTGGACGGTAGACGATGGCGTAATTGGGATACCGGCTCAGCGTCCAGAAACGAAGGGAGCGAGCTGTAAGGTCGGGCGGGAACGGCCGCGCATGGGGGCTTCGGCGAGAAAGGCGCAAGCATCGAAGATGGCTTGTTCTACGCGATCGGCGGCGTCTTGGCTGTCTTCCGCTATGTGAGACCAGATGTCGAAAATATCCGTTTTGGCAAGAGGCGTAAGAACATAAGCGTTCATCGTTTATGCAAACGCCAATCGTCTTTCATCTCCTGGATCTCCCGGCGAGCCTGGGCGCCGTCGATCAGCTCGCCCCGCTCGGCCTGTAAATAGCCTTCCTCGATATGAGCCGATAACGCCTGGCGTTCCTCATCGGTCCAGCTTTCCTCGGCGTCCTGAGCTTCAAGGGCACGACGGAGCACGTCTTCGGCGTCCGTATAACCGCCACTGGAAAGGCGCTTCTTGATAAGCGTTTCAAGGTCGGGGGGAACGTTTAATTGCATGGCGGTTCTCCGTTGGGCGAGGCGTCATCCATGGCCTTTAGGGTAGGGGAAACCTCTGCCAGGAGCAAGTCTGCGCGCGCTATGCCTTGCGCGTGAAGACGATAGCCAGCTTATGGCCGGTGGCCTTGGCAATGCGTTGCAGGGTGCTGGTGGACGGGATGCCTCACGGAAACCCCGTGTTTCCTCAGGTACATCGTCTCTGAAATGTAGAAACTCTTGTGTACGGGCTTTCAGCCCCTGCAAACCGCCAATACTGCGACCAATCCAAGGCCCACGTGCCGATTCAGCATAGCAACGCAGGGGCTAAAGGCCACAAGGATGACGACGTTTAGGCCGGGGATAAATCCCCGGCCTACCCTGAAGACGTGTTTTTCCGCAGCCTGTAAAGCCCTGACCTAGAGGCGCTTCGCTTAAGCCTGTGACTTTTCTTGATTTCGCACTTTAACAACCGACAACCACCCTGCCCTTTGGCAACCGCCCTCTCCTTCACAACAACCATCCCCTTTCTGTCATCCCGACCCGGATTTCCTGCTACGCTGCGCTGGACACGGCTGCGTGTGCGCCTTTCTTTTAAGGAAAGGCGCATGAGGTTCGCCAACGCCACCAACATCAACAGGA
>JBAVQC010000078.1:0-6882 GCA_049693715.1 Acidobacteriaceae bacterium
GGACCCGCTGGTGGTCCTGGGGGTATCGGTACTTCTCCTCGCCGTCGCGGCGCTTGCATCACTGGTGCCTGCCCGGAGGGCGCTTGCCATCAACCCGATCGAAGCGTTGCGCTCCGAGTGAAGGCTGGCGGTTTTCGAAACCGGGATTTCGGGCTAGGAATCGTCGGGACTGTCCACGAGACTTTCACGAAACCTCCGGAAGAGACCTCATCGTAACGGCTACAGCGCCAGAGGAACCAGGCCAGACTTCGCGATCAACTTCCCGTTGACATTTACCTATCATGGATGACGACTAAATTTGATATCGGGGAGACCAGCCCCAGAGGGGTATAATTCGGCCCGAACGGCTCTCAACGAGGAGATTCCTTCTCCGATCGTGGAAGGACCAAAACATGGCCATCATGGACACCATCCTCAGTACTCCAGTGGATATCGCCGGACTGCAGGCTGCCAACAAAACCCGCGAGGCCTTGTGCGATGGCGCATTCACCAACCTCCTGTACTACGCCAAGGCCCATTGGAGCTACACCGCGAGCGGCAGCACCGGTGGCGATGATCTGCTTGCCGGAACGGCTGTTGCGTCCCCCTGCGGCGGTATCGCCACTGCCCTGCGCAGAGTCTTTGTGAATGGACTGCACATCCCCGATGCGGACGTGGAGTATATCCGCGTCACCGGCTACCTGTGGACAGGTCCAAACTACCTCTGCTACGACCCCAAGGTGCGCGGTAACCTGCGCAGACTCGACACCCCCGGCAACTACGGCAACGGATGTATCTTCAACGAGCACTACTATCTCAAATGCAATGGAAAGTATTACGATCCCTGCCTCTCCACCACTTACAACGTAAAGAATCAGTCCATCAAGGAAGAATTCAACGGCCAGTACCAAAACACGGCCTATGGAAGCGGACAAGCCGCCGGAAGGATGCTGCTGACCCCGGACAAGAAAACCTGCATCGTGTATTTGCCTAAGGAGCCGGTTCCAGGATTCCGCGGAGCGTGGGGAATGTTTGAGGCTTCAAAGAAGAACGTCGAAAAGGCATTGGGGAGCCGGGTGTTCAAAGAGGAAATGGCCGTCCAGAATGGTACCACCCAGTTCGCAAAGGCCGTGAACACCCTCCCGTAGACCCGCGCCGCGTCTAGCTACTTCCTCATCTCTCGAAACATGCAGGCTACCCTGATTGCCTTTCGGGTCTACGTTGAGGCGGTCAAGGACCTCCTACCCCCACTTACCGCCTCCAGTCTTCGATCAGGGCGGCTACGAGCGCACTCCAGCCGGTCTGGTGTGACGCGCCAAGGCCCGCGCCAGTTTCGCCATGGTAGAACTCGTAGAAGAGGATCAGATCCTTCCAGTGCGGGTCCTCCTGGAACTTCGTTGCCCCCCCGTAGACGGGCCTCTTGCCTTGCTCGTTTCGGGTGAAGATGCCGATCATGCGGTTTGCGATCTCTCTTGCGATCTCCAGTAAATTCAGGTCGCCGCGGGAGTCGCCGGGAATATTCATCCTGAAATCGTCGCCATAGCCGGCACCGAGAGTGCGCAGCGACTCGATAATCAGAAATGTCGTAGGGAACCAGATAGGGCCCCGCCAGTTTGAATTACCCCCCATGATCTTGTTGTCTGATTCGGCGGGATCATAACGCACCTCGCTATCGCCGAAGACAAAGGGACGGTGTCCGTGATATTTCGACAGGCTTCGGATGCCGAAATCGGATAGAAATTCTTCGGGGCTGATAAGCCTCTCCAGTAATCGGCGTAATTGGTGTTCATCTACGATCGTGAGCTCGTATTGCCTCTTTTGTTCGATGTAGTGGCAGCAGCTGCCGGTGAGTTGCTTCCGGTTGCTCACAAACCAGAGAAAATTAGTTTTGAATTCCTGGTAGTTCTCAACATCGTCGAGCCTCAGCGTTTCCGCGGCGTATAACGGAATAATTCCCACCAGAGATCGAACACGGAACTTGCTGAATCTCCCGTCCGGAAAGCGAAGTACGTCATAGAAGAATCCGTCGTCCTCGTCCCACAGCGAGTACTTGCGGCCTCCCATATTCTTCATGGCGGCGCCAATGTAGATATAGTGCTCGAAAAACTTCAGCGCAAGGCTTTCGTAAGCCTTGTTCTCTGCTGCCAGCTCCAACGCGATGCGCATCAGGTTGAGGCAGAACATGCCCATCCAGCCGGTAGCGTCAGATTGTTCGAGGACCGCTCCGCCAGGAAGCTTCTCGCTACGGTCGATAACGGTGATATTGTCCAGTCCGAGAAAACCACCTTCGAAGACGTTGTTACCCGCGCTGTCCACCTTGTTGACCCACCAGGCAAAGTTGATCAGCAGCTTATGGAAGCATTTTTCGAGGAATTCCCGATCTCCTTTGCCGGTTCGTGTTTTTTCCGTGTTGTACACGCGCCAGACTGCCCACGCGTGCACGGGAGGGTTAGGGTCTGAGAATTCCCACTCGCAAGCAGGAATCTGGCCGCTGGGATGTTGGAACTGTTCGAACAGCATCAGAAACAGCTGTTCCTTCGCGAACTCAGGATCGATCAGCGCGAAGGGCACCGTATGAAAGGCGAGATCCCAGGCGGCAAACCACGGGTACTCCCATTTGTCCGGCATAGACAACACGCGCATCGAGTTGAGGTGCCGCCAATGCCTGTTGCGGGTTCGCGAGCCAGGAGGAGGGGACCGCGGATTGTCGCCTTCAAACCACGCGTTCACGTCGAACAGGTACACCTGTTTCGACCAGAGCAACCCGGCGAATGCCTGCCGCTGAACATTCTTTTCATCGTCCCTGGCCCGCGGCGGGTGAACGGCAGAATAGAATTCATCGGCTTCCGCACGACGCTGCGCAATGATTTGATCCACACTGTCCAGCGGCGCTCGAAGCTGCTCCGGAGCGAGCCGCAGGCGCACAACAACTGAGCCTTTTGCGGGAACCATGAATTCGTAATGAAGGCAGGCTTTCGTTCCCGTGCGGTTCGGATTCACCGCCTCCTGCTCGCCATTCACGATCGCGCGGTGAAACGCATCCTTGAAATATTTGTTCGCGCTCGGGATCCCATAGAGCCGCTGCGCATTCGTTTCGTTGTCCGTGAACAAGAACTGCCCATCCGCCGGCGCGTAAAGGTAACGCTTGCCCAACTCGTAATCGAAGGGCAGATTCTTGAGTCGCTCCGCGGGCCCGTCGTCTGCGACCAGGCTTACAGCGCCCTCCGTCGCTGGTCCTTCGGTGATCACCGGAGTTGTGCCAGGGTGATCTGTCCACGCCCAGGTATTTCGGAACCAAAGCTGCGGGATTATGTGCAATGGAGCAGCATCCGGCCCGCGGTTGACGGCCTCGATGCGCACGCAAAGATCCTCTGCCGATGCCTTGCCGTATTCCACGAATACGTCAAAATAACGGTCGTCATCGAAAATACCAGTGTCCAAAAGCTCGAACTCAAAGCCCTTGCCGCCACGCTTGCGGTTTTCCTCCACCAGCCATTCGTACGGGTACCGCGCCTGCGGATACTTGTAAAGATACTTCATATAGGAATGGGTCGGAGTGCTGTCGAGATAGAAGTAGTAATCCTTCGCGTCTTCGCCATGATTGCCTTCGCGCGGCGTCAGGCCGAAGATTCGCTCTTTCAGGATCGAATCTTTGCCGTTCCACGCGGCCAGGCCGAACACCAGAAGCTGGTACCGGTCGCAGATCGCGGCAAGCCCGTCTTCGCCCCAGCGATAAGCCTTGCTTCGGGCCATGTCATGGGAGAGGAAGTCCCATGCTGCGCCATTGGGACTATAGTCTTCCCGAACTGTACCCCAGGAACGCTCGCTGACGTAAGGTCCCCAGCGCCGCCATAAAAGCTTTCCGTGGGTCTCAAGCAACCGGCGGCCTTCTTCGGTATCTGCGGCCGTTGGGGCCATAACTGTTGTGACCGTTTCAACAGGGCGTTCCTGTGGGTACGGCGTTTGAGCAGTTGTTGTGGCCATATCTCTCTCCCTCCGGACTGCTACAACAAGGCAAACCCGGCTATGGGGATTTGCGGTAACTCAAGGCCAACTTCAAAGTCAATTTCCGAACAACCGTGGCGGCCGGTTTCGAGGAAAACCCTGAACAAAATCGCGTAGTAATGCATCGTAGTCTTGTGGAGACGGAACTGGGCTTTCAAGAGAGTTTCGTGGACCTCCTGAGCTTCGCGAAAGTGCCAGTCCGTCTGTTCACGATACCCTAGAACGCAGCGAGCGGCCTCGCCCGAATCTCACCGTGTCAAACTGTGTTACCATCGCCGCTGAATCCGGCCATCCGCATACGGGGGCGCGAACCGCCTGGCGGGAGCTTAGCAAGCCCACGGCCGGAGGGGTGTATCCCCAGCATCCCTTCCTTACGCCGGATGGCGCAAGCTACTTCTATGGTTACACTATGGAGCTCTACGACCTTTACACCGTGAGTGGGGTTCGTTGAGTCGTCTGGGGCTTTGGGGGACAGGAACCCGAACTACCCCTGCCGCTGTTCGCCCCTGCACTTAAGAAGCGCTTGCAGCTCGGCCACCGAAAGCCCACAAAAGTTACGTCCTCGATCCCTTTCTCAGGGCCTAGGGGTAGACTCCAGCTGCTTCACCCACTGGGGTGCATTGCCGGGTAGCGGCTCCGGAAAGCAGTCATAGGATTGAAGCTGCTTGCCCGTCTCGATGTCCATCAGTGTGCAAGTCAGATTGAAGTGCAGGGAACCGGACTCAAAGGCCACTTGCCTGCCGCCAGGGAGGAAGAAAAAGTTCCAATAGAAAGGACCGCCATCGTGATCCATGCTGAGGCGTCGAACTACTCTGCCATTGCGAGCGATGACAAGCGATGTGGGAAGCGGGCCCTGACTCTCGAGGGTGGCCACTTGTTTGCGAACCAGCCAGCCCTCAAGGCCTTGTGGGCCAATCCGGTGAGCGGTAGCCTGTGCCGCAGTTACGATGGTGGCAGCAAAGATGACGAACAAAGTAAGCAAGGGCCGAAACATGTTGCGTCGATTCTACGGCGGCCTTCGATAGAACTTGTCAGGGCTTTGTCTTTATGCGGCCTTCATACCGATTCCCGCGGATTCACGTGGTGTGGGGCTTCCGACAAGGGGTAGACCCAACATTGCTGTCACCTGGGGCAATTTGAGTCCGTCGGGAAACGGGTTGCAGTCGCACCCAGACTTTCCTAGCATCAGAAGTCGAGAGTGTCGCCACTGTTTGAAGTGGAAGACATAACGTATGCGGGTTAAACTTCAGCGGTAAGGCAGGCTCAGAATGCATGTGCGATTGCGAAGAAAGCCGCTTAGCCGACTCGGCCCTTTTCGGGTGACAGCCTTGATCTGCTTTGTCGCGCTGCCCTCTTCTGTATTGGCTTACCAATCGGCAACCGCAAGTCAGCAGGCCGGTTCTATCTCGGGCCACATCTTTGCCGACACCGCTCTTCCCGTCCAAGGAACGGCGATAACCCTCCTGAATTCTCAGACAATGCTCCACAAAGTCGCACTTAGCGACGCTTCTGGAGCGTACGTCTTTTCATCTCTTCCCGCTGGCCAGTACCTGCTCCTCGCTTTTCATCCTGGATACTTCGCCGGATATTTCAACATGGTCCCGGAGAAGGGGCATTCGATTGAGGAGCCTACGGCTTGCCGTGAGTAGTATGTTCCAGCCCTCATCAAAGACCACTCGGCGGTGAAGTGTGGAAGTTTTACCGAAAATCTGGGATTCATTTACGCTCCTATCTCTCACAATTCGTTCCTATCTCTTGCAACCCAGCGAATCGCAAGTTGGAGTTCGATTCCAAGACCGAAAGCTTCGGGGGGACGGCTTCGCGGGACGACAGGATTTTGTGGTCTGACCACAAAACTTTGACCACAAAACTTAGCGGCGTGACGATGAGGTTGGTAGCTGCCGGTACAAAACCTTCCCGTAAATTACCCTGAACAGCGAGCTAAAGGCGGTCGGAACCGAGGGAGGCAAAGCTACAAGGTCTTCGCCCAAAGCTAAACCGGCGAACGAGCCATTGACTCCCTCTCCCCGAACTAGTAGTAATCCTCGTCCCCTTCGCCGCGGTCGCGGACAGGCCGCGCTTTCAAGATGACCCCAGCGCTGGTGCAAGTCCAGTAAACCGTACCGTCGTCCGCAACCGCGACCGCGTTCGGTTGCGGATCACCCATGTGAATTAATGTGGTTTGTCCAGTGCGCAGATCATATTTCAATACTTTGTTGCTCCCACCATTCGCCCCTGATACACCCGGCGTGGGGACTTCGGTGAAGTATAAGGTCCGGCCCTTGCGGTCAATCGTGATCCCTGTCGGTTTGTTCAAACCCGTGATGAACTCGCTAACCGTTCCGTCCTGCGCGCTTCGCTTCAGAATCACGCCCGCCGAGCGGCAGGCCCAGTACAAATCACCGTTCCGCGCAACAGTAATCTCCACGGGCTCGGGCTCACCCATATGGAGCGTTTCGATGGTAACGCCATCCGAGGTTGAAAACACGCCGTTCTTTCCATTGGGCACTCCGGGCGTGGGCACCTCCGTGAAATACAGCGTACCTTTGCGGTCGACTGCAATGCCGCTGGGCTCGGGCAAGCCAGTAATGAACTCCGTAGTCACGCCGTTTGGGTCCCGTTTCAGAATCACGCCCGCCGAAAGACAGGCCCAATAAAGTGTTCCATCACGGCCCACCGCAATATTGACCGGTTGGGGCTCGCCCATATGAAGCGTCGTGATGCTCTTGTCTTCCAAATCCAGCTGTTTTACCGCGTTCAAGCCTCCGGCCATGAGCAAACCGCCGTTTCCTCCTCGCCTGGCTTCGATTAACCGTTCTCAACTGGTTTTGCATACCATCGACGTGGAGCATTTGATCGATGAGGAGCACAGTGCGCGATCCATCTGGGAGGTGGTCG
>JBAVQC010000079.1:0-19754 GCA_049693715.1 Acidobacteriaceae bacterium
GGGGGGGGGGGGGGGGGGGGGGGGGGCGGTGGAGCAACCAGCAACGTGGCCATCAACTGCGTAGGCAACGCCTCGGGATGCAAAAGCGGCCAAATGATAAGTCCCGCCAGGATCACCCCGTTGATGCCAAAAGTAACGATCGACCAATACTTACTTTTAGTCTTGAGCTTCCCGCCAGACTCCATTAATGAATCTTCAAACATCGCCTTACCTCGGATATTCGAACTTGTATTCTCTTAGACACCGGCACCGGCTTTTTTGATCCCAAAGGGCTATTGGCATGCAAAGGTACTCCGTGCGAGTGGAAAAAGCCAGACGAGCAGGAGTCCGGCCAGGTAATTGGCCTTTCCCTGCTCGTCTGTATCCGTGTCAGAGTGCTTGTACTGGCGACAACCGGCCCAACTTCAGAGCCAAATTTCAGACTCAGGCCTTCTTACTGGCCGGTAAAACTGCCTTCTTGCCCCTTTTGGCCCGCCATTCCTGGTACGCCACAAGCATGGGAGCGGCCACGGCAATCGACGAATAGGTGCCGATCAGGATGCCGATGACCAAGGCGAAGGAGAACCCGCGCAAGACCTCGCCGCCAAAAAGGTACAGCGACAGGACGGTGAGGAAGGTTAAGCCCGAGGTGAGAACCGTTCGGCTCAGCGTCTGGTTGATACTACGATTTACCACACCCGTCAGGGTCTCGCGGCGAGAAATGCGCAGGTTCTCACGGATGCGGTCAAAGACGACGATGGTATCGTTCATCGAGTAACCAATCAGGGTCAGAATGGCGGCGATGACCGTGAGCGTGATCTCCTGATTGCTCAGGCTGAAGGCGCCTACGGTGATCAGGGTGTCGTGAAACACCGCCACCACAGCGGCCAACCCATAAATCAACTCAAAACGGAACCACAAATAGATAAGCATTCCGGCCAGGCTATACAGCGTGGCCAGGAGGGCTTGCTTGCGCAAAGCCGCTCCGACCTGGGGTCCGATAATGTCCGCCGCGAAAACATGGAAGCCGGAAAGGTAAGCTCCCTGCTTCAGCTGGTTGACCACCGCCGGATCGGCTACACCATTCAGCTGGTCGATGCTGCTGAAAATACCGCCGAGGTCGTGGTCCCGGTGATTCAGAATGGCCGTTGCCTGCTCAGCATACTTCTGCCCACCGCCTCCCGTACTCGCCAAGTGTTCTGGATCGTTCAGCTGGAGAAACTGGACGAGGGCGCCCTGGCTGGCGTTATCCAGATCCAATTTGCCCTGGTTGGCTGCACCCGTACTTGAGTAGTTTGAATTCAATGCCCGAACGATGGTCTCCCGACCGGTATCGAGGGCCGATTCCTGGGTTTCGTTTTGGGCCAGCGAGATGGCTACCTGCTTTTGGTCTGCCGTGCCGTAGGGTTGAATGCGGCTGTCGTGGATACCGGTGCGATCCATTGCCTGGCGAATCCGATCAGGATCCGGCGGCTGCGCAAATTGAACGTAGACCAGGGTGCCACCGCGAAAGTCGATCCCCAGTTTGATGCCATGCCAAAAAAGGATCGACAGCACTCCCGCTACGCTGAAGACCAGCGAGAAGGCCAGGAAGTACCACTTTTTCCCTAGCCAATCAACGTTAACGTCACGAAATAGTTCCACTTGAAAACTCCGCCTTACTCTAAGCGGCCACTAGCCGATCGAAAGCGCTTCGCCGCGCTGCTTGCGCTTGAGAATCGAATCGAAGATGTGGCGCGAGACAAAAACCGCAGTGAACAGGTTGGCGAACAAACCAAAACTCAGCGTTACTGCAAAACCCTTGACCGGTCCGGTGCCGAACAGGAACAGAATGATCGCCGAAACGATGGTCGTCACGTGGGTATCGACAATGGTTACCCAGGCATGGGCGAACCCTTGATCAACCGCCGCCGAAGGCGCCTTGCCGGCACGCAATTCTTCCCGGATGCGCTCGAAGATGAGCACGTTGGAGTCGACGCCCATACCAATGGTGAGAATCACGCCGGCAATCCCAGGCAAGGTGAGCGTGGCTTTGGAGAAGCCCATAAAACCAAGCAGGATGACCAGGTTCAACATCAGGGCGAGATCCGCATTGATGCCTGCCCCGTGGTAGTAGATGAGCATGAAGATCATGACCGCCAGCATGCCGACGATCGACGCCAGCACGCCCCGGTGTATGGAATCGGCGCCGAGTGAAGGCCCGACGACGCTCTCCTGCAGGTAATGAATGGAGGCCGGCAAGGCGCCGGTGCGGAGCATCAACGACAGGTTCTCCGCCTTGTCCTTGCCCAGTCCGGTGATCCGGCCCTGGTCGCGGATGGCCTGCTGGATATTCGCCGCTTCCTGCACCCGGTTATCAAGCACTACGGCCAGAGACTTGCCGATATTTGTGCTGGTGAACTGGTAGAAGCGGTCTCCCGCGTTGCGGGTGAGGATGAAGGTCGCATCGGGCCGCCCGTTCTCGTCGACCGAGGGCTGGGCATCACGGAAGTCATCGCCGGCGACGATGGGGAGCCTCTGCAGGACATAGTATTGGCCCTGTAACTCAGGCTCCGTTCCGCCGTAGGCCATGACAATGTCCTCCGGAGGAACCGTTCCGCCTACGCTCTGCGCGGCGGCCTGCTCGGTGGGGAACGGGCCACCGGCGACCAGGTGGATCTCCAGGCGGGCAGTGGACTGGATGATTTCACGGACCCGGCTCAGATCGTCCACGCCCGGCAGCTCCACCAGGATCTGGTTAGTGCCCAGGTTGTATTCCTGGATGGTGGGTTCGGCGACCCCCAAGCTGTTGATGCGGGTGCTGATGGTGTCGATCGACTGCGTGATGGCATGTTGCTCGATCGACTGCACCTCGGTCGGCTTCATGGTGAGGGTCCAGCTGTTGTTAGGCTGGGACGCAACGATGTATTGGGCGCTGTAGCGGGAGTCGAGCAGGTTGCGCACATCCCCGACACGATCGGGAGGGGTGCCTTGCACCTGGATCAGCTCCGGCTTCTTGGGATCGGGCTTCAGCACCGAGCGTGCCGTGAAGCCGGCTTGCTGCAAGTCCGCTTGCACCCGGGCCACCGCATTATCGGTTTCCCCGCTGACCGCCTCCTGCACCAAGACCTGCAAAACCAGGTGAATGCCGCCCTTGAGGTCAAGGCCCAGGTGGATACGGTCGGTCAACGCCGTCTTCCAGGCAGACGGGCCAACGCCCTTCGGAATGCCGAAGATGCCGAAGACGAACACGAGAAGAACTGCAACGATCAGGAGGGTTTTACGCATGGGAGTCGCATTCAGGTCTTTCGCCGGGCTTACGGTCTGCCCGCGAAATACAGTTATTTAGCTTCCTCTTGGTTAGTCGTTACGGAAGCGATCGCACTCTTGATGACTTCTAACTTTATGCCGTCTGGCGGGACGCGCAGCTGCACTGCGTCCTCTTTGAGGGATATGATGGTGCCGCGCATGCCGCCGGTGGTGGTGATGCGGTCGCCAAGTTTCAGGCTGCCAAGCATCTCCTGCCACTGCTTTTGCTTCTTCTGGTTGGGCCGGACCAGCATCATGTAGAAAACTGCAATGATCAGCAGGAACGGGAGAAAGGTCACCAGGCCGGGCGGAATCACAGGAGCCAGTAACAGGGGGGTGAAGGTCAACGTACCATCCTCTAATTTCTTATCTACTACATTCTATCTGCCCCGGTTTGTCTACTGGACTGGGAGATCGCCGGAGAGGCAGAGAAACTCGGCGTGATGGACTTCAACTCGTGCCAACGCGATCGGCCTGGGCGCGTACGCGGGCCAAGAGCGCAGGAAGAGTATCCGTCGCAATAGCATTTCGTACCGATCGCATCGTGTCAAGGTAGTAGGCCAGATTGTGGAGCGTGTTGAGCACTCCGGCGAGCGGTTCCTGGGCCGCCATCAGGTGGCGGAGGTAAGCCCGGCTATAGCGGGAGCACACCATGCAGCCACAGAGCGGATCGGGAGGCTCCGGATCTTCAGCGAAACGCCGATTTCTGATATTGAGCCGGCCTCCGGAGGTAAACAGCAGGCCATGCCGCGCGGCGCGAGTGGGGATGGTGCAGTCCATCATGTCCACGCCCAGGGCGGCGTATTCCACGATTTCGTCGGGGTAGCCGACGCCCATCACGTATCTCGGCTTGTCCGGCGGTAGCAGTGGCAGCGTACTTTCGATGATTTCGCGGGTGAGGGTTCGCGGCTCACCCACGCTTAAGCCGCCGATGGCGTAGCCGGGGAAATCCATAGCAACCAGCTGCTCAGCGGACTCGCGACGCAGATCCGGAAACATGCCGCCCTGCACGATGCCGAACAGCGACTGGCCGCCGTGGGCGTGGGCGTGGAAGTGCTGTTGGCTGCGTTTGGCCCAGCGGAGGGTGAGCTCAAGGGATTGCCGGGCGCGCGCTCGATCGGCCGGGTATTCCGTGCATTCGTCGAAGGCCATGACAATGTCGGCTCCCAGGGCCATTTGCACATCCATCGAGTGCTCCGGGGAGAAAAAATGGGAGGAGCCGTCCAGGTGGGAGCGAAACTTCACGCCTTCTTCGCTCACTTTGCGCAATTCATTGAGGCTAAACACCTGGAAGCCGCCGGAATCGGTGAGCATGGGCCGCGGCCAGGCGATGAAGTGGTGCAGGCCACCAAGACGGCGAACGAGCTCGTGGCCTGGACGCAGGTACAGGTGATAGGTATTGGCGAGAATGATGTGCGCGTCGAGTTCTTCGAGGAGATGTTGGGGGATTGCTTTGACAGTGCCGGCGGTGCCGACGGGCATGAAGGCGGGAGTCTGGACCAGCCCATGAGGCAGCGTCATGGTCGCTCGCCTCGCCTGCCCACTGATGGCTTCTATCTGAAAAGCGAGAGACACACAGGTGATTCTAGCCTGCGTTGAACGCAGGTAATGGACGATCTGACAGCGCTCGAAACCTGGCTCTTACATTAAGTCCCGTAGAGACGACTGACTACCCCTTGCGACGGCGTACTGCTGAGACTCGGTTTTCGCCCTCGTCGGGCAGCAGGGCCAGTAACTGCGTCATGGTCTGGTTGCGCTGCGGGTGCCGGAGGACCGGTGCGATCTCGGCTAGCGGCGCAAGTACAAAGCGGCGCTGGACCAGGGCCGGGTGGGGCAGCATGAGTTCCTCTGTCGCGATGACAGTATCGCCCATCAGGAGCAGATCGAGGTCCAGGGTACGGGGACCGTTGGGGACACCCTGGCTGCGATCGCGCCCTAGCTCCCTTTCAATTGCCAGCAAACCATGCAGCAGGGATAGTGGATCCAATTCCGTCTCCAAAGCCAGAACTGCATTCAGGAAGGCTGGTTGATCATGAAGACCTACCGGTTCGGTTTCATAGAGCGAGGAGCACACTTCCACCCGTCCCAGCCGTCCCAACCGATAGGTTGCGGCGGCCAGCGTTTTCGCCCGGTTCCCCAGATTGGAGCCGAGAGCAATGTAGGCAGTAGGCATCGAAGTGGCCCTAGAATACAGCCGTCACGATACGATGCCCTATGCGCATTGCCTTCTTCGGGGGCACATTTGATCCGCCGCATTGTGGCCATATCGCGATCGCCCGTGCCGCAATCCGCCGGCTGGCGCTGGACCAGGTGCTGGTGGCGCCCGTCGGCACCCAGCCGCTCAAGGGCGGCTCAGCCCACTCCAGTTTTGAAGACCGGCTAGCCATGGTTCGGCTGGCTGTGGCGGGAGAGCCCGGGCTCATCGCGAGTAGCGTGGATGCGCCTCTTGCCAACGGGCAGCCCAACTACACCTTTGATACCCTGCAACGTCTGCACAGTCAGCTCCAGCCCACCGATACGCTCTTCTGTTTGCTCGGCGCCGATTCCTTCCTAACTCTCGAGTGGTGGCATCGGTGCGCAGAGCTCCTGGTTTTTTGCAACTTTATCGTCGCCGGGAGGCCTGGGTTCTCGCTCCAGGACGTCCATGCGGCGCTTCCCCCCGGTGTGGAGAATACCTGCGAGCGCCGGGAAGCCGGGTACACCCGCCTCACCCTCTCCGGGCCTTCAGACCGGAGCTCCGAGCTGTTCCTGCTGCCGGATCTGGACCAGGACATCTCGGCAACGGAGATTCGCGCCGCCATGGCCGAAGGGTCGACGCCGCAAACCGTGCTGCCCTCGGCCGTTGCGGAATACATTCGCTCTCACGGACTCTACCGGCAGGTAGAGATACCATAGGACTCATACCATAAGACCAGGAGATACGAAACCGACCGAATGGCAACTACGGAAACGCGCCGCATGGTTTTGGCCGCCGCACGGGCCTGTGAAGACAAAAAAGCTGAGGACACCCGAATCCTCGAACTCGACGCCGTCGACTCCGGTTTCACCGACTTCTTTCTCATCTCGAGTGGGTCGAACGAACGCCAAACGCAGGCGATAGCCGACGAGATTGAGCTTCGCCTGAAAAAGGATTTTCAAACTTACCCCAACTCGGTCGAGGGCCGGCGCCAGGGAGAGTGGATCCTGATGGATTATGTGGATTTTGTCGTCCACATTTTTCTCACTGAAAAGAGGGCGTACTACGACATCGAACGGCTGAGAAAATCGGCGCGCACGGTGGACCTGGATCAGTTGAAGGCCATGTTGGTGGAAAAGACAACGGTGGCGCGTGCCAAGCCGGCAAAGAAGGCCGCAAAGAAAGCTGTGACTAAGAAGACTGCCGCGAAGGCTCCATCCAAAGCGGCCGTAGCCCGCCGCAAGCCCTCAGTGAGTAAGGCCGATAAAAGCTGACGGAATCTATCAAATGCGCATGGGCATGATGACGTAGCGGTACTTGAAGTCATCCGCGGCGTCTTCCGGACGCATCTGGCCGGCGGACTGAGCGTCTTTAAATTCAAGCCGCACTTCGCCGCTAGACCCAACAGCTTTCAGAAAGTCGATGAGATAGATCGAATTAAAGCCGACCACGATGGGGTCAAAACTGTAAGGGCTTTCGATGGTGTCTTCCGACTCGCCCGATTCGGTAGAGGAGGAAGAGATCTTCATCTCATTCTGTTCCAGCCGGATCTTGATCGCGCCGGAGCGTTCGTCAGCGAATTGCGCGACCCTCTGAATGGACCCCATTAATTCTTCACTGCGCACAACCACGAACTTGGTGTTGTCACGGGGGAGCACTGCCTCGTAGTTGGGAAATTGACCAGTGAGTTTACGGGTAGTGAGGACGCGATGGCCCAAGCGGAAGAACAACGTGTGCTCGTCATCGTAAAAGTCGAGAGCTCCTCCGTCGCTATCAGCGAGCAGGGACTGTAGCTCAGCCAACGCCTTACGCGGGATCAGGGTCTTCTTCTCTCCGCTGATGTTCTTGAGCGATTCGCCTGTCTTCTCAATGTGTGCCAGGCGGTGACCGTCGGTTGCGACCATGGAGAGCGACTCCGCCTTCAAAATGAGCAAAGCGCCATTCAGCGTATAACGCGATTCCTCGTTGGAGATGGCGAAAATAGTTTTCGAGATCATACCTTTGATCGAAGCCGCTGACAGCTGGGTCAGTCCGGTCTCGGGAAACTCGGGTACCTGGGGAAAATTGGCTCGCGCCATGCCCACCATTTTGGTGTTGGAGCGGCCGGAACGAATCTGTACCCAGTGGTTCTCCATGAGCTTGATGGATATATCACCGTCGGGCAGCAACTTGACGTAGTCAAAAAGTTTGCGCGCGGGGATGGTGCACGCCCCGGGCTTTTTGACCCTGGCCGCACACGAGGTACGAATGCTCTGGTCCAGGTCGGTAGCGGTGATGGTGAGACGGTCAGTCGCGTCCCCTTCTCCGGCGCCTGCCTCGAGGAGAAAATTGGAGAGAATCGGAATGGTCGTCTTCCGCTCGACGACGCTCTGCGTCGCGCTCAGCTCCCGCAACAGGTCCTGACGGCTTACGCTGATTTCCATCGTTGCGGCTCCCTGTACGACCGGTCTCTCCTGCTCAACCCCCGCGCTAAGCATGGCGTGTTTGCCCCCTTGTCGGTTTGACTCACTCTACACCACTGCGGAGGGGCCTGAGAATCTCAACCATGCTTCCTCCTGTGGATTCCTGGTGCGTAATACAAGGTTTGGGATGACAAGCGGAAGAGAAAAGTTTTACTACGACGAAAAACAAAAATAAGCCATGCCCTCTTAGTAGTAGTAACCGTTGGTGACGGAAAAGTGGAAAGAGGGACAGAAACCACGCGGGTGGCGCGGGAGACAGGCGTCCACGTTTTAGAAAACCAGGCCTGTGCAAAATGAAAAGCAGGAAGAGTGGCGCATAACCCGGAGTTGGATCCCGGTTTTCCCACGGTCTGCACAGCCGGCGGGAACAAGGGCTGTGGAAAGCAGCCGCGCCAAGTGCAAAGAGCGTCCGGAAGCACTGCTGATGCGGGTCTGCAGAAGGCCGGCTTTGCACAATACCCAGAAGCGCAGCTAAGGTGTTTTTTCCGGCGCCTTTTCCCACAGTTCCTGGTGACGGTCGTCAGAAAACAGCAATCCGGTGATGTGGCCGTCGAGACCTTTTTGAAAAGTGAGTCGAGTGCTGCTGCCGCTGGGATAGAAAAATCGATTCGGCTGCTCGGGCAGCAACTCGGTCTGATCGCCGGTACGATTTCTGGACATCAGCCGGTTGCCTTGACGGAAGACGGTCACCTGGGTCACGCCTGCGTCGACGTACTCCCCCTGGTAAGCGTCATAAACAGTGGGATCCACGCGGATTGGCGGAGGATGGATGGGGATGACGCGCTTTTCCGAGTAGGGCTTGGCGGCAGCGATATCGGAGAGGCGGTGGGCTAAGAACCATTGCGGCAATTGCGGATCGATGTAGGCTCGATCCCAGGCGTTGTGATGATAGTTGGCATATTCCCAGAAGCGCACATCGCCCCCTGCGGCACTGAGGGCGGCAAACATGATCTGCGATTGTGCGGGCGATACGACAGGGTCGTCTGCGCCATGAAAGATCCATACAGGTGTGCGGCCGATAGCCTTGACGTACTCCGGAACAAGCTCAGGCTGATGCCAGCGGCCGGGCGCGTAGGACCAGTAGATGCCTCCACATACGGGAGCGATGGCGGCAAAGCGGCCAGGATAGTCCTTGGCAATCTCCCACACGCCGTATCCGCCCAGTGACATGCCGGTGAGATAAAGCCGATCCGGATCGCCGTGGAATTCTTTGACCTCGGCGTTCAAGGCGCCCATAGCCATGGCCATGATGTCCGAGTCCGTCCAGTGATGATGGTTGTAGGGAACCTGGGGCATGACCACCACAAAAGGCCAGCGCTCGTAGTGGGAGCGCAGCGCGTTGGGTAGACCTACCTGGGTCTCGTCGAGACCGTCTGAGCCGCGTTCTCCCGATCCGTGCAGAAACAGGATCACCGGCCATTTCTGCTTGGGGGACCAGTCCATGGGCAAATAGACGACGTAGTGATAAACCGTGCCGTTGAGGGTGATGGTGCGATTGAGAAAGCCGGTGTCTTGTTGGCGGGCGTAAGCCGGCGGCCCCATGAGCGGCATAACGCCGAGGAGAAAAGCGGCGATCAAGTAGCCAGCCAAAGAAGCCCGGCGGCGCGGCAACTCGAAGCAAAACATAGACAACTTGAGCATACCGGGTGGGCCCGGAGGTGGAAAGGCTAGAGGGTTGTGGTGACGAGGCGAGGAACTCGTTCTTGAAGGGCATGGGCTTTTTTCAGCCCGTACGTCCATTAAGCTTCAGCCGTTGAGGGTCTCCAGGAGTTTGTTGATGGTGCGATTTAGATCTTTGTCGGCACGGCGCTGTTCGTCGATTTTAGCAATGGAATGCATCACGGTGGTGTGGTGCTTGCCGCCGAACTGCCGCCCTATTTCGGGCAGGGATGCCTCGGTCATCTGCTTGGCCAGATACATGGCGATCTGGCGGGGAACGACCACGGAGCGCGAATTATTTTTCTGCTTCAGCTCGGCTACGCGCATTCCGAACTGCTCGGAGACAGCGCGTTGAATCGCTTCAATGGTGATTTTGCGTACCTGAGTATCGATGAACTGCTTGAGGCACAACTGTGTGGTGGCCAGAGTAAGCTCGGCGCCGTTGAGGCGGCACCAGGCTAACAGCCGCACCATGGCGCCCTCCAGCTCGCGCACATTGGTGCGCACATTGGAGGCGATGAACAGAGCGATATCGGTGGGCAGGAGAACGTGCTCGCTCTCTGCCTTCTTCTGGAGAATAGCGACCTTGGTCTCCAGATCGGGCGGCTGGATGTCGGCGATCAATCCCCATTCAAACCGGCTGCGCAATCGGTCCTCGATTTCCGGCAGTTCCTTGGGAGGACGATCGGAGGCGATGACAATCTGCTTCATGCTCTCGTGGAGCGCGTTGAAGGTGTGGAAGAACTCTTCCTGGGTTCGCTCTTTTTGCGCCAGGAACTGAATGTCATCAATCAGCAGCAGGTCGACGGAGCGAAACTTATCGCGAAAGCTGGTCATTTTGTCATAGCGCAACGAGTTGATCATCTCGTTGGTGAACTTCTCGCTGGAGACATAGCAGACCGAGCATTGCGGCTGGCGCTTCTTTACCTCGTGGCCGATGGCGTGCATCAAGTGGGTCTTGCCCATGCCGACACCGCCGTAGATAAACAGCGGATTGTAGGCCTTGGAAGGACGTTCGGCGACAGCTTCAGAAGCCGCGCGGGCAAACTGGTTGCCATTGCCAATGACGAAGGCATCGAAGGTGTAGCGGGGGTTGAGCTGTGCGGCCGTGGCCCAGTCGAACTTGGCCTGTTGGGGCGCCGGCGGCATGGCGACATTGCGGTTGACTGGACGTTGTGCTCCCGGCGAGTGGGAGGGCATGGGTGCGAACCCACCATCCTCACGCACTCGGACAGCGACAGGGTCCTCCGGCGGAATGACGAAAGAGACGTCGTCGAACTCCAGGTGGAAGGCATCAATCGCTTCCTGGATCAGATCGCCGTAGCGGTCGCCGATGTGCTGAAACTCGGGTGTGGGCACGCGCACGAAAAGCATTCGGCCCGTGACGTGGCTAAAGCGCGTGGGCTTGAGCCAGGTGTCAAAAGACTGCCGGTTAACCTTCTTTTCAAGAGCTCCCAGTATCCGCGCCCAGGGATTGGGCACAGCGGGGGCGGTGGCGACAAAAGACATACGCTTCCTTCGTTCAACGCCGACTGCCTGATAGCTTCCGCCAAGTGCAAAGGAGCGAACTCGCAGCGGGATTGACCGTGCGTGCCATTGTAGCTCCTGTGCTTAGGAACTGCTTGGGGAACAACCCCTTCGCGAAAGTATCCAGATCGAAAGATCAGGTAGTGTGGACGTGCAGAAAATCAATCTTGATCGGAGCCGATACTAGCACAGTTACAAGGCGGCGCAACGGCTCATTCCAGGCAAAAAAATCTTTCTTTCCCGAGTTGCACCATGCGCAGTGAAAGCGAACGCCCCGGCCGCATGAGGCATCCTGCGCATAGCCCTTTTGGCCTGAATCCGTTATACTTAAAGCTTGCCTCAAGGCACAAATTTTTGACTGAGATCAGGAGCGCAGTGTTATGCCTAAGCGCACATTCCAACCGAACCGCCGCCACCGGGCGAAGACTCACGGGTTTTTGACCCGTATGAAGACCAAAGCCGGGGCAGCTGTGCTTTCCCGCCGCCGGGCCAAGGGACGCAAGCGCGTTTCTGTGAGTGCCGGTTACCGCGACTAGAAGAGTCTAAGGGCGACCCGGGGAATACTCATTTGAGGCCTCTTTCCCAAAGCGATCCGCGGTTACGCAAGCACGCAGACTATCAACGCGTTTATCAAGGGAGCCGCAAACACTTCTCGTCATCGATGACATACTTCTACGCCGAGCGCAGTGCGGGCAAGGTTTCTGGCCCGCGCGTGGGTCTGACTGCCGGGCGTGTCCTTGGCAAAGCGGTGGAACGCAATCGCATCAAGCGGCGCATGCGCGAAGCGGTGCGCCTGAGCGTGGCTTCGCTGACGCGCGACGTCGACGTGGTGCTGCACCCTCGACGCACGGTGCTGACTGCGGAATTTGCCGGACTGCAAGAGGAAGTGTCCAGAATCTTTGCCACTGTTCAAAAGGCTCGACAGAAGGCCGCCGTAAGAGAGGCGCGGCCGGCGGATGCCTGACCTCTACCGCCGCTGGATCTCACCGCTGCTCCATTCCATCAGCGGAGCGTCGGGTGCATGCCGTTTTCAGCCCACATGTTCGGAATATGCCGTGGCTGCGGTACGCCGGCACGGGATTTTTTATGGCACGGCCCTGGCAATTTGGCGTGTGCTGCGCTGCAACCCCTTCGGTCGCGGAGGCTTTGACCCGGTTCCGGGCACTTACTCGGGGCCCCTTCCGCCATCGCTCCGCACAGATGACCCCCGCCATTTACCATAAGAAAGACCGTACGATCGACAGGAACTCTCTTGGCAGAAATACGTAATCCTAATCAGCCGGGTGGCGGTGGGCAGGACTCACGCACTCTTCTCATCTTCTCCATCGTCTTTGTTCTTATATTCCTAGGGCTGCAATATTTTTCGCCGAAGAAGAAGACGCAACCGGAGACTCCGGCCGAGGTGGCTTCGACTTCTGCGCCCAAGGCGTCGACGTTTACTCCAGCGCCCGCTTCTGCGATGGCTGCTACGCCCGACTCCACCAAAGGGTCGACGCAGGCCGTTGAGGCGGCTGCCGAGTCGACGACTGTGGTGGAGAACGAGTTGTACCGCATTACGTTTTCGAATCGCGGCGGTCAGGCCGTCTCCTGGATTTTGAAGAAGTACAAAGACGACGCTGGTAAGCCGCTGGACCTGGTGAACCCCAAGGCTGCGGCCAAGGCCGGGTATCCACTCTCGCTCTGGACCTACGATGCAAACCTGCGTAACCAGCTGGCGCAAGCGTTGTATGTGCCGTCCGCCACGGGCACGTTGAACGCTCCTGCCACGCTCGGCTTTACCTACTCCAATAACGGCCTCGAAGTAAAAAAGACTTTCAGCTTCAATTCCACGTACGTCGTTCACATGGACACGACGGCCACCAATCATGGGAGCCCGGTGACCGCGCTGATTGCCTGGCCCAGCGGCTTTGGCGATCAGGATACTCTGCCGGACTATGCCCAGTCGCAGTTTGACACCATGCAGGGAGGCAAGAACGAGAACCAGGCGGCGAAGAAGATTGCCGGCGGCGGCACCATCCCCGGGCCATTCGAATGGGCCGGCGTGAGCGACCTGTCGTTCGCAGCGATTTTTCTTCCCGACGACCCGTCGCAAACGCTGTTGGTCGGTCTGCATGATTCGATCGACGTCCCGCGCCATGGCAAAACCGATCAGACGGACCAGGCGTCTGTGCTGGGCGTTGCGATGGGTTCGAATACCGGGCAGGCCAGCTTGCGCCTCTTCGTCGGACCTAAAGTGTTGGACGTGCTTGCCTCGGTGCGCGCTACCGCGAATGGCGGGCAGACGGGCCCCAGTCTCGAACCGGTGGTGGACTTCGGTTATTCGGGGATTATCGCCAAGCCGTTGTTCCTGGCCCTGCGTTGGGTGCATGAGCATATCGTCTCCAACTGGGGCTGGGCCATCCTCGTTCTTACCCTGGTGATCAACCTGGCTATGCTGCCGACGCGCATCCAGATGATGAAGTCGGCTCTGAAGATGCAACGCATCCAGCCGGAGATGAATGCGATCAAGGAGAAGTTCAAGAAGTACAAGACCACGGATCCCCGCCGCGCGGATATGAACAAAGAAATGTTCGACCTGCAAAAGCGAGAGGGCGTGAACATGTTTGGCGGCTGCCTGCCGATGCTGGTGCAGTGGCCGTTACTGTTTGCTTTTTATCGAATGCTGCTGCACACCATCGAACTGCGCCAGGCGCCCTGGCTATGGATTCATAATCTGGCTGCGCCCGACCCGCTGCATATCCTGCCGGTCTTTTTCATCGTGACCATGTTCCTGGTGCAGTACCTGACCCCGTCGCCAGGCATGGATCCCGCGCAGCAGAAGATGATGGCCTTTACCATGCCGGTCTTTTTTGGTTTCATGACCTGGAATTTGAGTTCCGGGCTGGCCCTGTACTGGGCGTTCGGCAACGTGATTAACGTGATCCAGCAGGCGGTCATGAACCGTACCGGCATAGGCAAGCAGATGCGCGAAATCGCTGCCAAGCGGGCGGCCAAGAAAAGTGGGGGCAGCGGCCGCCAGATGGTTCGCCGTTAAGGATTCGGGTGGCGGTTACCGAGCGTGAGATTTGATGTCTGCCCCGGCTGACGTCTGCGCTCGCAAGATGCGATACTAAACCGATGCCGATTGTCGACCACGCGGCTGCAGCTCAAAAGATTGCAGCATTCCTGAAGACCCTTACCACCACTGGCGGCCTGCGGTTGAAGTATCGGATCATCGCGGGCGCGGGAGCCCGTGATCCCGATGGCCTCGAGGCCCGCGAGATTTACGTGGAGATGTCCGGGCCGGATGCCCTACTGTTGACGCAGCGCGGCGGCGAATTGCTGCGGGCGTTGGAACACATCGCGGCCAAGATTGTGCGCCTTGAAGCCGAGGAGCACGACATTGTTTCTTTCGACGCCAACAACTTCAAGGCGCTCCGCGCGCGGGAACTGAAGCTGGCTGCAGAGACGGCGGCGGAACGGGTTCGCGGCACGTCTCAACCTTACAGTTTTGCGCCGATGAGTTCGCGCGAGCGCCGCATGCTGCACCTGGCGTTCCGAGACTACACCGATCTCGAAACCGAGAGCAGCGGCGAGGGTTTACGCCGCTTCGTGGTGGTCTATCCCAAGGGCGCGGCGCGGCTTCGGCCGCGGGCCTCTGAAGTTGGCGGCGCACGGCCGGCGCGGCGCAACTCCCCCTACTAAGCATCGGGAGGCTTTATGCAGCCCGATCCACACCTGGTTTACCAGAACGAGACCATCGTCGCCGTAGCGACGCCGCCGGGCCGCGGTGGCATCGGGATCGTGCGCCTTTCTGGCCCCGAAGCCACCGGGATTGCCGAGCCGATGCTCCGACTGCGCAACCCGCTGGCCCATGCGCAGGCACGCTTTGCCGATCTGCTGGACCTCGACACCCAGGAAAAGCTGGATGAGGCGGTGGTCACGTTCTTTGCCGCGCCCAACTCCTATACCGGCGAAGACGTGGTGGAAGTGGCGGCACATGGCTCACCGGTGATTCTGGATACCTTGGTGCGCCAGGCGCTCGCGGGCGGTGCGCGTTTAGCGGCTCCGGGCGAGTTTACGCAGCGGGCGTTTTTGAGCGGCCGCATCGATCTGACCCAGGCTGAAGCGGTGCACGACCTGATTGAGGCGCAGACGCTTTACCAGGCGCGGGTCGCTGCGCAGCAACTGCATGGCGCCCTTTCGCGGCGCATCAAGCCCATCAAAGAGGGACTGGTGGCGCTGATTGCTTTGCTCGAAGCGGGCATCGATTTTGCAGAAGACGATGTGGATGTCCTGCCGGGGGTAGAGATCCTAAGCAGGATCGAGGAGATTCGCGTACTGCTGCAGCCGGTTGCGGACAGCTTTGCCCGCGGACGCATTGTGCAGGCGGGGTTGATGCTGGCGATTGTGGGCCGGCCGAATGCGGGCAAATCTTCTCTCTTTAATCGCATCGTGCAGCGAGAGCGCGCAATTGTCACCGCGGCGCCCGGGACCACGCGCGACCCGGTGACGGAACGTCTTTCGCTGGGAGGAATTCCCGTAGAGCTGGTGGACACAGCGGGCATGCGGGAGGCCAGCGACGAGGCGGAGCAGATAGGGATTCGTAAATCGCGTGAGGCGCTGGCGGATGCAGACATGGTCCTCATGGTGCTGGACGCAACCGCAGCGCCGGGCCAGGAAGAGCTCGAGCTTCTGGCTACGCTGGCGCAACGCCGGGCGCTGGTGGTGGTGAACAAGAGCGATTTGGCACAACCGTCAGCCGCCATGGAGGACGCATTGGGCGGCCTGGGCTTGCCGGTGGTTCATACTTCCGCTCTCAGCGGACAAGGGGTGAGTGAGCTCAAAGAGAAGATGTTGGCCATGGTGGGCGACCGCACGGCGGAGACCGAGAGTGGCATGCTGACCAGCTTGCGCCAGTATCAGGCAGTCACGGCAACGCTGGAGGGCCTCACGGCTGCAGCCGCTGCGGCCGGGCAAAATATTCCTCACGAGATGGTGCTGTTGGATTTGTACGGAGCGCTTCGTCATCTCGATTCGCTGACCGGCGAGACCACCAGCGATGACATCCTGAATTTGATCTTTTCTACGTTCTGCATTGGCAAGTAAAGCGACCCCGGATAGCGTTGCCGCACGGTTGTGATGTGCACCCCCTGATGCGCCTGCCAACAGGCATCTTTTATGCCTAAGGTGTCAAGACAAGTGCGCTGTTCTTCGGCCGCCGCGTTGCCAGCGGAGACCCCGCTATCGCCGTACCCCGAACAGGGTCGCTCAACCCGCGACTTTGATCCGGAGCGCGACCCGAACGTATTGTGCATCGTGGCTGCCTTTTTTGTAGATTTGCAGGTGGACCTTATCGCCGGCAACAGACTCATTGACAAAGGGAAGTTCATACTGGTCTATATCTGTCTCCGTTAGAGAGAGCTTTCGCGCCCGCGGCTTAGCCACCCGCAGCCCTCTCTCGTCGAGAACCATCCCCAATTCCTGGCATGCCCGCCACAGCACATGGCCACCTGGGATCACGCTGGCCGCGAGATACTTGTACATTGTTCCCAACTCAACCTGAAGCAATTCTGCCATTTCTTCCGGGGACTTTCTGCGCCTCTTCATAGCGCTCTTTAGCGCTTTCGCAATCTCCCCCCTGATCTCTTCATCGCGGATGGTACGCGGCTTCTTCATCGCAGTGCCTCCAGCAAGCTCTTTTGTTGAATACTCATAAAAGAGAAAATGGACCGTCTCTTTTTCTCTTTTAAATCAAATATCTTAAAAGAGAACAAGCTTATAGAACTATAATCTACCCATAGCGCGAGGCCCCTCCCTTGCTTCAACAGACATTTCTGCACATCCCAGGAATCGGTATAGAAACCGAACGAGAGATGTGGTTGAACGGCATCCGAAGTTGGGACGACGCGGATCGTTTTGAAAAGAGGTTTGGTGTCCTTGGCGCTCGTCTCCAGCAGAGGCTCGACGAGTACATCCCTCAGTCAAGACAAGCGATCAAAAATAGAAATGCCGAATTTTTCCAGCGATTAAGCACACGAGGGGAGGCTTGGCGGGTCTTTCCCGAGTTCGCTGACCAATGCGTCTATTTGGACATTGAGACAACAGGTCTTTCCACTGTGTTCGATTCCGTTACAGTGGTTGGTCTCTACGACGGCCGGCGTTATAGCGTCTTCGTTCAAGGCCAAAACCTGGACCAGCTTGAAGATGCGCTCAGAAAGTACTCGGTCGTCGTAACTTTCAACGGGGCCGGGTTCGACCTCCGCTTCCTGCGGTCGGCCTTTCCCGGGATCGCCCTTCCGCCGGTGCATATCGATCTGAGGTGGGTTTGCCGAAAGCTTGGTCATCGCGGAGGGCTGAAGGAGATCGAGAAGCAGTTCGGGCTTGAGCGAAAATGCTCCATCGTCGAAGTTAACGGTTTTGATGCACCTGTTCTTTGGGCGAAGTATCTGCGTGGTGACATCGCAGCATTTAAACAGTTAATCGAGTACAACACCGCGGACGTCGTTCACCTGAAGGCGCTCATGGAGATTTGTTACGACAGGCTGTCACAGCAGACGGCAGAGTTCTTGAAAGGGTCGATTGCGCCGATCTTTACGGGTGTAGCGGAGCTTCCCAAGCGATCGACACTGAGCGCGACGCGAAAGCTTACTCTCAGCGCCTCTGGTCGTGAGATTGTCACGAACCTGATCAGGAGAGTTGGGCGGCATTCAGGGCCAAGAATTGTCGGCATCGACCTGACGGGAAGCGAGCGCCGGGCTACGGGCTGGGCGCTCTTGGACGGATGTGACGCCTCGACCAAGTCGCTGCGGACTGACGAGGAGCTTATCCAAGAGACAGTCGCGGCGGATCCTGACATCGTATCGATTGACTCTCCCCTTTCCCTCCCGGAGGGGGTGACGGATTGCGATTGTGTCGGGAATTCCCCAATCTATCGCAAATGTGAACTTGCCCTCAAGCGCATGGGCATCTCAGTCTTTTGGTGCCTCCTGCCGACGATGAAGTGCCTCACGCGGCGAGGAATGCTCTTGGCGACGGAGTTGCGACGACGCGGTCTGAATGTCATAGAAAGCTATCCGGGAGCGGCTCAGGACTTGCTTGGGATACCGCGAAAGGGCTCCAGCCTGGAAGAGCTGAAACAGGGGATGGGGCGCATAGGGATCACCGGTCCCTACCTTACATGTCGTGTAACACACGATGAAGTCGACGCGATCACGTCCGCTCTGGTCGGGCTCTTCTACCTGGCCGACGACTACATCGCGCTGGGAACCTCGATAGAGGGATACCTCATCGTTCCCAGGTCTCCCAGCATCAACTATCGGAGGCTGGCGGAGATTCTTCATGCAACGGGCCTGGACGCCGTGTAGCGGTATTTAGAATGGGGCATGCCGGATCGTGGGCGAGTCGTCGTCGGAGTTGCAGGGCGGATTGGTTCCGGGAAAAGCCAGCTCGCTCGTTGCCTTGAGCAGGAATTCGGATTCCAGTACCTCAGGTACAGCATGGTTCTTGCCGACTGGTACCAGATAGATCCGACCGACAAGGTGCGCCTTCAAGAGGTCGGAGGGCACGTGATGGCAGGTCAGGAGCAACGCGAGTTGAACCGCCGCCTAATAGGCCGCGTAGAACAAAGCAAGGATGTCGCTGTGGACGGCTTGCGCCATCCGATTGATTATGAGAGCCTTCTGGCTGAATTCGGAAATCGTTTCTCTTTGATATTTGTGGATACCCCGCTCATGGTCAGGTTTGAGCGGACCAAGGACAGGTACACCACCTATGAGCAATTTCTTGCAGCAGACTCGCGCTCGGTCGAATCCAACATCGATTTGTTAAGGCCGCTGGCGGTAGCGACGATTTCCGGGACCATCTTGAGGGGAGAATCCATCGCTGAGCTTCGACGACTTGTGTCTTCATTCCGGCAGAGGATAGGTGCATGAGTGTTTGGGTAGTTGTGGGCGGACAATACGGCTCCGAGGGCAAGGGAAAAATTGCGGCGTTCATCACTCTGCAGGAACAGATCGACATCTGTGTTCGCTGTGGAGGCCCAAATTCTGGGCATTGCTTCGTCGATGATTCGGGGACATTGCAGGCATTGCGACAGGTCCCGACAGGATACGTGCGGGCTGGAACGCGCCTCCTCATCCCTGCTGGTGGCCTGGTGGACCTCGAAATTCTTCGTAGGGAGCTAGATCTTTTAAGCTTGGGCCCAGACAGGGTTGGCATCGACCGCCATGCGATGGTCATAGAGGAGAGCGACCGTACTGCAGAGCAAGAGCTAGGATTGCGAGAACGACTCAGTTCTACACTCTGTGGCGTTGGTTCCGCCGTCGCGCGCAGGGTACTCCGTGGCAGCGACGTTCGCTTAGCCACGGATGTTGCGGTATACAGGCCGTGGCTGAAGCAGTACCTGGGTGATGTATCTGCGGAGGTGAATCACGGGATCGACCATGGAATGAAGGTGCTGATTGAGGGTACCCAAGGTTCTGGTCTTTCTCTCTACCATTCGTCAAGCTACCCAAAGGCAACTTCCCGCGATACCAATGCAGCCGGTTTCCTGGCCGAGGTTGGAGTAAGTCCGCTCCTTGTTTCTGAGATCGTTCTAGTCTTTCGAACCTATCCGATTAGGGTTGCGGGCGGCCAGGCTGGGCCTCTCGCTGAGGAGACCACATGGGAGAATGTTCAACGGG
>JBAVQC010000080.1:0-17226 GCA_049693715.1 Acidobacteriaceae bacterium
TTTGGCCCCCGGCCCTACGGGCCTGTTTCAGTTCTGCGATTTGTTCTCGTGCTCTCACACTCTAAAGCCCGTACCTACCAGCCCCCATCATGGCTTGTGCCAGTTCTCGTACGCGGCCATGGCAGTCAAAGCAGCCGCGACCTTCTTCGCTGCTTCTTCAATCCAGAGTGTTCCCCTCTCGGCGGTCGATGGGTTGGGATCACCCATGACTCCGCTGGGAGCGATGTCCCGGGTTAGCCATGCAAAATTCGCGGGGGAGTTTTCCGGACGCAATACCTCGGGCCTGGCTACATCTGCGATGTAGTTCACGGTGTACTCATTGGTGTGCACCAACTCCGGAATGGCGCTCAGCAGGAATGAAGTTTCGACCTCGCCGGCATGAAAGCCGTAAGTCCGCTCCTGTTCTCCTAGACCGGAGAATGCGGCGCCTCCGGAGCCAAAGAGGGAGAAGACGCGCAGCCCAAACTCCGCCCGCAGATCGCGCGCCATCACGTCCACCAGCGACGAGTTGCCGCCATGCGTGTTGTACAAGACGAGCTTTTTAAATCCCGAGGCAGCAATGCTGGCGCCCACATCACGCACCACGGCCATGAAGGTGGAAGCAGAGACGGACAGCGTTCCGGGGAAGCCGAGGTGCTCGTTGCTCTTGCCATAGCAGATCGCGGGGAGCGCGTAGACGGATACTTCCGGCGGTAGATGCTCGAGCGCTGCGCCGAGAAGGATGCTGTTGATCAGCGTGTCGGTGGCCAGCGGGAGATGCGGACCGTGCTGCTCGATGGCTGCCGTGGGCAGGATGAGCAGCGTCTTGTCGCGGAAGAGAGCGTCGACTTGCTTCCAGGTGAGATAGGCAAAGTTGCGATTGTCGGGAATCCAGCTCTTCATGCGATGGGCGCCCCTGCGGTGTGCCGTTCGAAGGTGACCATTTTGCCCGGATTCAGAAGACCCTTGGTGTCGTAGCGATGTTTGGCCATCAGTTGCACATTGTCGCTGCGGTATCGCCCCCCGCCCTCCACGTTGTTCACGTGCGGATTTGCGACGCCTACTCCAATCTCGCGACAATAATCGATCATTTCGTTCAAGCGCTTCTCCGTAGTAAATCGCACCACGGGAATGGCTCCCGGAAACACCACACCCTGCGCGTTCTTGATGAACTCGATGTGGAAGAGAAACTCGTCGCCGAAGCGCTGCTTGAGCAGGGCAAACTGGCTGCGCGCCTTGACCGCATCGAAGGCGCATTGCAGGTAGGTGTATTCGGGGTCGTACTTCATGGCCCAGAGTGTGGTGTGGTTCCAGGTGTAGTCAGAAAGCAAGGGCACGGTGCGCAAACCAATATACGGAGCGGAGAAAGTCACCTCGCCTCCCGCCTCGCGAGCGGCGGTCTCGAGCCTGGTCCGCTGGTCTTCCGCGATCATGAAGAAGATGAGCGCTTTGCCCTTGGGCGCCAGAGCGTTCACTGGGCTGAAGAAAGAAGGGATGGGCGACTCGAACGGGGTGATCAGGCGTTTGATCCACTGGTCCGACGTAGCGATCCGCTCGCTGAAGTCGAAGGCCTGGTCGAAGGCGTCGAAGGCGATGGCACATTGTCCCCACTCCACACTCGGGGCCAATGCCAGCCAGATGCGGGTGATGATGCCATTGGTGCCCCAGGCATGCAGGATGTCGTGCACTTCTTCGCCTTCGTGATGGATGAGACGGGGTGACTCTTCCATGGTGACCACGTCGATGGCGCGCACGGTCGCGAAGTCACGCAGGCCGCCATGGGTGACCGAGCCGACGCCTCCCGAACCACCCGCGAGAAAGCCCCCTACGGAGGCTTTGACCACGGTGGAGGGATAGCAGCGAAGTTCCCATCCAACCTTGCGCGCCTCGCCTTCCAAAATCCCCAGGCGCACGCCTGGCTGGCACACCGCAACGCCATCCGGGCTGATTGACTCAATTTGATCCATCCGCGAAAGGTCGAGGACTACTCCGCCGTGCAGCGGTACCGCCTGGCCGTAGTTCCCTGTGCCCGCACCTCTTGGCGTCACGGGTATGTCGTTGGCATAGCAGTAGCGCAGCACATCCTGAATCTCCTGAACCGTCAGCGGGTGCACGGCCACATCCGCGAACTTCCCGTCGAGTTGCCGGCGCAACACGGGCGAGTACCAATAGAAGTCGCGCGAGAGGCGGTTCACTACCTGCGGCGCGGTCGACACCCGCGCGGGATCGGCCAGGATCGAAGCCAGAGACACTTCAAGCGGCGTTGGCATGCAGTGTGGGTGCTCCTTCTTATTCCTTGCGGGTGCTCCAGGTGGCGAAGGCCTCCTGCATCCGCGGGTGGGTAAACAAGGTGTAGCAGAGCTCACGCAAAACAGGCCCGGTTACGGTGCAGTGCATATCGCTTCGCTGGGCAACCTCGGCCGCCGGAATCTGGATCTGGCGGCAGTGCCGGTTGGCGTCCTCGATGGTTGCCCCGTAGACGACGCGGTCGAGTCCCGCCCAGAGGGCGTTGGCCATGCACATGGCGCAAGGTTCGCAGGTGGAATAAAGTGTATATCCCTGGAGCGAATAGCTCTTACGCTTTTTCGCGGCCAGGCGAACGGTGCGCAGCTCGGCATGAGCGGAGGGATCGTTTTCCAGAGCCACTGAATTCCGTGCCCGCAGGAGTGTCTCACCGGTTTGGCTGTCGACGATGAGGGCGCCGAACGGCACCGGCTGGGGAGTCTTGAAACTAAGCGCCGTAAATTTGATCAGCGCTTTGAGGTGGGCTTCGTCTGCAGCAGTGGCGTGAGAGGCAGGCGACGTTTCAACGTTCATGGGGCAGTTTAAATCATTTTCACCGGGGTTCGCGTGCGTGGTATACACGAACCGGTATGTCTTCTTTGACGGCTTTGAAAAATTCCTTGTCCGAGGCGGGTCCGGCAGGAACGGCCCGGGAAGCGTTTGCCCGGGCTAACAGCAACGCAGGCCACAATGTGTACCTGGCGATGGACCAGGAGCGCACGCAGGCAGAAGCCGAGGCGCTGAGCGATCGTTTTCCAAAGCCGGAGGAGCGGCCGGCCCTTTTCGGCGTTCCTGTTGCGATCAAAGACTGCTTCGATGTCGCGGGCTTTCCTACCACCTGCGGATCCCGTTTCTACGCTGAGAAACTCGGCATGGCACAGGCCGATTCAACGGTGGCGGCGCGCCTGCGCCGGGCCGGCGCCGTGATCATGGGCAAGACCCATCTGCACCAAATTGCCTACGGCATCACGGGCGAGAGCAAAGATTACGGCGACTGCCTGCAGCCCCGTGACCCGCTGCAACTCACGGGCGGATCGTCGAGCGGAAGCGCGGCGAGTGTGCAGGAGGGGTCAGCGGTTGCTGCCATCGGCACCGATACCGGTGGCTCCATCCGCGTGCCGGCGGCGCTCTGCGGGTTGGCTGGCTACCGCTCGACTCTCGGACTCGGCGGCGAGGAAGCCTGGGAGGGCGGCTGGCACCTGGCAGCTTCCTTCGACACCCTGGGATGGCTTTTTCGCGATCTGCGCGATGGGCCTGCGCTGGCTGCGGCGTTGCTCGGGGTGAAGCCGGCCGCACCGCCGAAGGACGTAATCATTGCCGCGGTAGCAGGGCCTTTTCTCGACGACTGTGAGCCCGCGGTGCGGGAGATGTACCACGGCCGGCAGGAGACCCTGCGCAGTGCAGGGGCGCAGGTCGAGGCCTTCGCTCCCGATTTCTGGGAAGACGCGCGGGAAATTTACGGCGGCATTCAGGCCCATGAGGCGGCCGCGATCCATCGGGACAATTTCGAGCACCTTGAAAAGACAATCGCGGGCCGGCTCGCGTGGGGCGCCTCCCTCTCCGCCGCCACGATCGAGAACCTGCGAAAGCGGCATCTAGCCTTTCGCGCCAACATGGACCGTTTGCTCGAGCGGTATGACTTTCTTATGCTGCCGTGCGCTCCGCTCTGCGCCCTCCCGGCGGGCATGGACCACTCGGGGTCACGCTTGAGTATTCTGCGCTACACCACGCCCATCAGCCTGGCTGGTATGCCCGCTGTTGTGCTGGCTGCCCCCGGGGGCGGGGTGCAGCTGGTGGCTGCGCGAGGCAACGACGCCCCCCTGCTGGCTTTCGCAGCCAGCCTGAAAACCGGGGATGCTACGCTCCCATCATGACGTTGCGATTACGAACCTTCAGCGCTTGTTGTCTCGGCATTTGCCTGGTGTTGAGCGGCTGTGAAAAGCAACGAACCTCGAACGGGCTTACCCCGGTCAGGCTACAGACCGATTGGTATCCACAACCGGAGCACGGCGGTTTTTACGACGCGCAGATTCGTGGTTACTACAAAGAGGAAGGGCTGGATGTGACGATCCTTCCCGGGGGACCTTACGTCAACACGGCTCAGCAGGTCTCCGCAGGCGCCGTGCAGTTTGCCATGGGATCTTCGGATAACACCCTGGAGTCCATCGGGAACGGGGTGCCTTTGGTAGCAGTGGCTGCGACCATGCAGCACGATCCGCAGGCCATCATGGTGCACCAGGATTCGCCGGTGCACAGCTTCCAGGATCTGGATGGCCATGCGGTCGCGATCAGACTCGGTGCGTCGACCTGGTTTGAGTACCTGGTCAAGCGATATCAACTTAGGAATGTTCGGGAGATTCCGGCGACTTACAGCGTTGCCAACTTCCTTCAAGACCCTGCCTACATTCAACAGATCTTCGTCACCTCAGAACCGTTCTTCGCACGCCAGGCGGGAGCGGCCGTGCGCGCCTTACTCATCAGCCAGGCGGGATATGATCCTTACCGTGTTTTCTTAACCTCGCGGTCATTCCTGCAACAGCATCCGGAGATCGTGGCGAAGTTCGTGCGCGCTTCGCTGCGCGGATGGCGCGATTACCTGGTTCATCCGGATGACATCAATGCGGCCATCGGCAAGCTTAATCCGGCGATGAGCGTGGCGCAGATGAAGTTCAGCTACGAGGGTTTGAGGGATCAGCACTTCATTGCCGGCGATGCGGCAAACGGGGCTGATTTAGGGCGGTTCGACCCAGTGCGGTGGACCAGCATGTACCAGCAACTTCTGGATTTGAAGGTGATCACAAAGCCGTTTGACCCGACGATTGCCTACACCATGCGGTTCATGCCGACGGGCAATTAAGGGTCGTCAAGACCGCATCGAAAGCACGGTATGAGTTTCGCGAAATCAGAATCTTACCGGGCCAAGGAGATGCCAGTGAAGAGAGAACCAGGAAAAGTACATGCAGGCGATCGCCACCACGGCATACTTCACCCTGGTGATCCGGCGCAATTGGACGCGGCCCCAGGTGCGAACGGCAGAGAGGATCACAAACAAACTGAGTCCGAGCGCAAAGACAGTTACGAAATTCATCAGGACGAAATATTTATCCCACGCTGATGTCGGAGGCATCGCGTCGTCGCCGCCGAGTGCGATCACACCGGCGCCCAGCAGGGCAAACAGGATGACCCAAACCAGCGCCGCTACTTGAGTGGTTGCGGGCAGCCACCGCGTGCCCGGCTGGGGAGATGGCATGGGTCTGTGGCCCAGGAACATTCGCCTGGCTTGACGCACCACAGGGGCGAGGATCACGGCCAGCAGCACGAGCAGGGCTCCAACAAGCACGGTCAGTACCGGGCGCTTGCGTTCGTACCAGGGCACCCGCTGCGATTGCACTCCAGGAAAATCGTAAGCGAGACGAACAATCCGATTTGTCTGGTCGCGTATGGCAAATACTCGCTGCTGGCCGTCCATCTCCTGCCAAAGGTCTCTGCCGATGGGCTTCCACATGATGGGGTGATCGCGCAGATCTTTGGCGTTGCTCAAATGAAGAACGCCCATCTTATCGACCCTGGCCACTCTTTGCTGGAACAACGAGAGCAGCTTCAACCAGGTGCTGTCTTCTCTCCTGGTGGATCGATAGACACCTTCGATGGCGGTCAATTCATTGCGCGGCAGGGAAACAAAAGATTGCTTCGCCCGGCCGGGGAAATAACGGTCGGTGAACATATCGATGATTTCGGGGCGCGATTTGTCTTCGCTGCCAGTGGAGTTATAGGAAACGAAGAGTGTCAGTTTGTTTTGAGGTTCGAGCATGAAGAGGCTGTGAAACGCCACCAGATCGCCTTCGTGACCGATCCAGCGCAGACCATTCCGCCAGGTCTCATAAAAGCCCATGCACAGAGGCGGCATCTGGCCGTTCGATCGGAATTGAGGGGTCCACATTGCCTCCAGTGTCTCTGGCTTCAGTATGCGATTGCCGTCGAGTTCTCCGCCGTTCAAAAGGGCCTGGCCGAAACGGCCCATATCGTCGGCTGTCGAAGAGACTCCTCCCGCGGACACGGGGTTGAAAATTTCAAAGCCAATAGGAGGCTTCTCTGTGTCCGTGGGGTAACCTTCCGACGGTAACCTGCGCAGTAATGTTGGAGGGGGCTGATAGAAGGTGGAATGCTCCATTTTGAGCGGCGTGAAGATGTGTTGCTCGACGTACTGCTCGAATGGCTGTCCGCTCACCCGCTGCACGATGTAACCGGCGATTCCCACCCCGTAATTGGAGTACGCCGGAATGGCGCCGGGAGGAAACAACCGTTGCGGCTGGTTGCGGATGAGGTAGTCGCGCAGGGTGACGGCCTGCTTCGGATCGGTCACGATGATGTCGCGGATCACTTCTTCAAATCCGCCGGTGTGAGTCATCAGGTTGCGCAAGGTGACGGGCTGGGAAAATGCGGGCCGGATCTGAAAATCGAGATAGCGGTTCACGTCCGTATCGAGGTCAAGCCTTCCCTGCTCCACCAGCTGCATCACGGAAACCCAGGTAAACAGCTTGGATATCGATGCCAGGCGGAAGACAGTGGCCGCCGGATCGACCGGCTTTTTGTGCTTCAGATCCGCGTATCCGTAGCCCTTGCGCAGCAGCACCTGGCCGTCCTGCATGACCATCACGGAAGCCCCGGCGACGTCGGAGCGCTCCAGCTGCAGGGGCACGATGCCATCGAAAAAGGATTCGAGATCCGATGCTACGAGCGCATGCTGCCCTGGGACGGCGGTTTTTCCATCAGCTTGCCGGGATAGAGCAGACGGGCCGGCGGGGACCGCGGACACCTGGGCCTGGACCAGCACTGGCAGAAGAAAAATCAGGCAAGCAGAGCCAATTCTGTGCACTAAGGAGCTCCGGGCACCATGGGTAGCGAGGATTCTAGCAGCTCGGGGTTAGGCCCCCGGGGCACAGCGGTAACTATGGGCATACCTGTTTAAGCATCCAGGACATGCTAGTGTTTTCTTGCATGGGTACAGCACGACAGAACGGAAAGCGCGACGCCAGGCCTCAGGGAGCCTCGCGATCAGAAGTCCACGGGGGGCGGCCGGTAGCCGTAGCCACGTCCTCCTACGTGAATATTATCGAAGCGCTGCTGGAGAACGGGTCAATGTCGCGATCCGAGCTGGCAACTTCCACCGGGCTCAGCCGTTCGGCGCTGACGGAGATGAGCCGGGTCCTGATTCAACATCAGTTTGTGGAAGAATCCCCCTCCGTCATTGACAGGCAGCGGAAGGGCCGGCCCTCCATCATGCTGTCATTGAACGCGAGGTATGGGTACTTCGTGGGCGTAGGCCTGACCGAAGATCCTCCCCTGATGGCGTTGACCGATTGTCACGGAAACGTCCTGGCGGAGCACGAGATCGGGGTGGTGGTGATGGACCCGGAGGAGGTTGCGATTGCCATCGCCCAGGGTATTCCTGACCTCACGCGGGCTTCGAACATATCGCGGGAGAAGGTAGTGGGGATTGGGGTCGCGCTCTCCGGGCATGTCGACCACGCCCAGGGCATTTGCCTGCATTCGAACCTGCTCGGCTGGCACAATGTGCCCATCGCCAAGATCGTCGAGCGAGTGACGGAGATGCCCACCTATATCGATAACGACGCCCACGCGGTGGCCCTGGGGCAGAAGCTTTTTGGCCTAGCCCGGGAGCTCAAGAGCTTCATGGTGATTATGTTGGGCAAGAAGATTGGCGGCGGCAGCTACATGCAGGGCCGGCTGTATCGCGGGCACACCGGTGCTGCGGGCGAGATTGGCCATTGCGTCGTGGCTCCCGGGGGACCCCGCTGCGAATGCGGCAAGGAAGGCTGCGTGGATGCATTTGCTTCGAGCTCTGCGCTGCTGCGACGGGCCAAGGAGCTCGATCTGCATGTGCAGGACATGGGTGAGCTCGAGGGTCTGGCGGCGAGAGGAGAGGCGAGGGCGATCGAACTGCTGCACCACGCCGGATCCGCCCTGGGCATTGCCGTGGCCAACTCCATTCAGATCAACAATCCTGAGCTGGTCCTCTTTGCCGATCTGGTTGGGTTTGGTGACGGAATCTTTACCACGAGTGCCCGGCAGGCCATCGAGAACAACATTATGCCCCATATGCTTTCGACCACGCGGCTCGAGTTTCGCTCGGTAGAAACAGACTTCATGGTGCGTGGAGCCGCCAGCATTGCCGCTCATCAATTCCTGATCGAGCGTGCGGGGTAGCTATTGCAGGGCTCTTGCCACGGCTGCGAAAAAGGGTAGGTCGTCAATCGGGCTGAAGGCTGAGTCTGGTTTAGGACGGGCGCTCAGCACCACGATGACCAGCTTCTGGCGCGGGTTCACGTAGAGATGCTGACCAAAGATACCGATCGCCTGGAACGCTCCGCGATGTATCGGGTCTCCCGCAGGAACGGGCCACCATAGATACCCGTAGTCGACTGATTTTCCGCCGATGCGATGGGCGCTGCCTGCCTGCTGAAACCATCCCGCGGGTACGATTTGTTTGCCGTCGATGAAGCCGTCTTGTTGCACCAACAAGCCCAAGCGTCCGTAATCGCGTAAGGCCGCACCCAGTCCACTGCCCGCCAGGCCCATGCCACCCGGGGATTCCAGCCACCAGGTTGCATCGTGCTCCATACCCAGGCGCGTCCACAGGTTCTGTGAAAGATACGTGGCGAGCGGCTGGTGGGTCGCTGCTTCAAGCAAGGCTCCTACCAGGAAGGATTCTCCGGTGCTGTAATTCCAGATCGAGCCCGGAGAGCCGGCCTTGGAGAGTGTGTTCATGTATGCCAGGATGGATCCAGGCTTTTGCTCCAGTTGTTTGTCCAGCAGTTTTCTGCGGTCGGAATGTGGGTCAGTGTATGTCTCATTCCACTTCACTCCGGAAGCCATTTGCATAATGTTGCGAACGCTCACGCCGTCGTAGGGGCCTCCTTTGAGCTGTGGCAGGTAGCGAGTGAGAGGGTCATCCAGGTTGCCGATCAGACCTTGCTTGAGAGCCACGCCCACCAGGGTCGAGGCAACAGACTTAGCCATAGAAAACGAGATCCAGCGCGTATCCGGTCCGGCGCCGAGTTCGTAGTCTTCCAAGGCCACCTTGCCATCCTTTAACACGAGCAGGCCGGCGACGCGATTGTCGGCGAGATAGTCGAACAGGTCGTATTCCCCGCCCCGCGATTGGAAATGAACGTTCATTATTGGCGCCGGCGCCGGCGGGAGGGCCCGGACTGCTCCGCCACGCAGTACAGGATTGACCGGAAAGAGGGCGTCACTGTGCTCGAAGGTCACGACCTCTACGCCCGGCAGCATGGTGCCATCGAATACCTGGCGCGCCCCCGCAGGTTGCTGCGCAACAGCCGATGGGAGGCAGCAGAGGAGCAGCAAGCCAATGACGCGCACCGGCAGATGTGAGTGCATGGCGCGAGTCTATGGGGTGACCCCGTTACCCGCAAGAGCAAAAGACGGCAGGCGTCTGATACGACAGCCGGGGCATACCTTGCGGGGAAACGCAGCAGATAAGATAGGACAGAACAAGGGAGCTGGAACCAGGCATGGGTGTGGCTACGAAATTGGATTCGCTTCGATCACGGCTGAATTACGAGCCCAAGGAGCTGGGCTTCGGCACCAGCGGGCGGCGGGGCAAAGTAGTGGACCTGACGCAACTGGAGGTCTACCTGAACGCCCTGGCGGAGCTCGAATACCTCCAGTCATTAGCCCCCGCAGAGGGCGGTATTAAACCAGGCGACCCGTTTTATTTCGCCTACGACTTGCGTCCCAGCTCGAGCGAGTTGGTCAGCCAGGAGGAGGGACGGGGCGAGCTGGCACAGGCCATTGTCGCGGCCCTCGGCGATGCGGGCATGCAAGCAGTGAACCTGGGCCGCATTCCAACTCCGGCGTTGGCCAGCTTTGCCCTTTCGCGCAATAAGGGCAGCATCATGGTGACCGGCAGCCACATTCCCTTTGAGCGCAACGGGTACAAAACCAACAGCACCCGAGGGGAACTGCTCAAGCAGCAGGAAGCGCCCATTAATGAGCAGGTGAGGAAGGTACGCAAACGGCTCTACGAGCAGCCCGGGGATCAGTCGCGGTTCGATGAACGGGGCATGCTGAAGGGCGGTCATCAGCCCCTGCCGGTGGAGAACGGCGCGGCCCGCGCCGAGTACATCGAACGGTTCACCAATTTCTTCGCCGGCTCCTCGCTCAACGGCAAGCGTCTGCTGGTTTACCAGCACTCGGCGGTGGGCCGCGATCTTCTGGTGGAGATCCTGGAGCGCCTGGGAGCGCAGGTGGTGAAAGGCGGACGCAGCGAAACGTTCGTTCCCATCGACACAGAAAATATCGATGCCGCGCAGCTGGGGGTGATTCAGGCATTGGCGGATGAGGCAACCGCGAAGATCGGCCCACTCCACGCGGTAGTCTCTACGGACGGCGACAGCGATCGTCCCCTGGTCCTGGGAGTGGATCCCGCAACGGGACGAGTGCATTTCTTCGGGGGCGACTTGTTGGGTATGGTCGTGGCTGAGTATCTGCAGGCGGATGCGGTGGTGGTTCCCATCAGCTGCAACGACGCCATCGACCGGGGGAAACTGGCGATGGTGGTAGAACCAAAGACGCGCATCGGCTCACCGTTCGTGATCACAGGCATGGAGGCTGCGCTCGCAAAAGGCAAGCAGCGGGTTTGCGGATGGGAAGCCAATGGCGGGTTCCTGCTCGGCTCGCCGATCACGCGTAACGGCGCCACGCTGGCGGCGCTCCCCACCCGGGACGCGGGTTTACCGATCCTGGGCGTGCTTTTCGCCGCGGAACAGAACGGGCTGTCGCTGGTGGACCTCTTCGCCCGTTTGCCCAAGCGTTTCAGCCGCGCTGCCCTGCTCAAGCAGTTTCCGCGAGCGACGGCGTTGAAAATCGTCGCTCGGTTTTCTCCGCCGGCGCCGGGTGACTCGATCGGCAAGGATCTGGCGCAGTTCTTTGCCCCGGCGCTGGGCTTTGCCGCCATCGATCGTGTGGATTACACCGACGGCGTGCGGGTACTGTTCGCCAATGGGGATGTGGCCCATGTGCGGCCTTCGGGAAACGCAGATGAATTGCGCATCTACGCCGTCGCCGATACGCAGGACCGTGCCGATGCAATCGCCGCTATGGGTATCGAAGAACCTGAGGGTATCCTGCGCAGGATGGAGAAAGCCGTTGAAGGCTGAAGCGGGTGTACTGACGTTGCAGGGCGTGGTGCAACACTACGATTGGGGCGGCTATCAATTCATTCCCGATCTTCTGGACGTGGAAAATGCGACCCACCGGCCGTTTGCTGAATTGTGGATCGGCGCCCATGCCAAGGCGCCCTCGGTGGTGGAGCTTGCAGGCGGGCAGGAGCCTCTGGATAAACTGATCGCAGAGGCCCCCGAAGCCATCCTTGGCCAGGCGGCGAAGGCGCACTTCGGCGGCCGGTTGCCTTACCTGTTCAAGATCCTGGACGTACACAAGATGCTCTCGATTCAGGCGCATCCTACGCTGGCCCAGGCCCGCGCGGGCTTCGCGCGCGAGAATGCCGAGGGCATCCCCCTGGAGGCTAGCCACCGGAACTACAAAGACGATAACCACAAGCCGGAAATCGGCGTGGCGTTGACTGAATTCTGGATGCTGCACGGCTTTCGCCCGCTGGAGCAGATCGCCGAAACCCTCGGCCAGACTCCGGAGCTGGGCGCGCTGATGCCCGACTTTGCCCAGCGGCTGGCAGCCGCAGGCCAGCATCATGACACGCGACGCAGCTTGCTCCGCGACCTCTACAGCAGGGTGATGACGATTCCCCAGGGGCAAGTGGACTCCCTGCTGAATCCCCTGCTCTCCCGGTTGCAGGCGAAGCCGCTCTCGGATAAGGACAGCGCGGACTACTGGGCCGTGCGGGCTGCGGAAAACTTTCCCTTACCCGGCGGGCGCCGCGATCGTGGGATTTTCAGCGTGTATCTGCTTAACCTGGTCCATATGAAGCCAGGGCAAGGGACCTTCCAGCCGGCCGGCGTTCTGCACGCCTATCTCGAGGGGGTGAATGTCGAGTTGATGGCCAACTCCGACAACGTTTTGCGTGGAGGATTGACCACCAAACACGTCGACGTGCAGGAACTGCTGAACATTCTCACTTTCGAAGGCGGCACACCAGAAGTTTTCGACGGGCACCCGGTGAGTGCGCGGGAGCGGGTCTATCGCACTCCGGCGGAAGAGTTCGAGTTGCGCCGCATCGCGCTTCCAGCCCACAGCCGATATGCGGGCGAAGCCACGTACGGTCCGAAGGCGCTGCTGGTTTTGCATGGCTGCGCACGGCTGACCGCGAAGCGGAATGTTTCTCTGGAGCGGGGATCCATCATTCTCGTGCCAAGTGGTACAGAATTTGTTCTGGAGACGGAAAAAGACAACCTGATCGCGTTCCAGGCCGGGCTTCCCCTTCATGCCCACGGCACCGCTTAGACGGCCAGCTCAATACACCCCCCCGCAGACGACCGTAGAGCCCACTTATAAAATTCGATAAAATTTGGGCGTTTTTGCCGATTTTAGCGGCGGAATCCCTAGATGCGTTGCTCCGGTGGAAAGGACAGGCTGAGGGGACCGGCTTTGTCGAGCACCGCATCGAAGACGTAGCCGGTCGCGCCGGGAGCCCGCTTTGGGGGGTTGACGAAGGGATTGAATGTGCCGGGTTGGTTGGGGTCAAAGCCGGGAAACGACATGTCACCGGCTGGTTTCGGGGCCGGATTGGAAGCAGGCTTCGGCTCTGAGACCTGGGACGCTGCAGGGTGGAGCGTCGCGGAACGGGAGGAGCGACGGTCAGGGATGAAGCCTTCGATAGCCACGATCATCTGGATGGCCTTGACCTGGCCGGTGATGCTGCCACGGGTGGTTTCGGGGGTCATTGCGGCGAGTTCCGTGAGGCGGTCCAGGACTTGTTCGCGGCGCTGTTCCCGCCGGCGCTGTGTTTCCGCGGCGAGGCGGGACAGGTCCGTTTCCTGCTGGAGGATTTGTTGCTGCCTGGCGGCGCGGTGCTCGAGCATGTAGGCGCGGACGCGTGGCTTGGATTTGGTGTAAGCGGCGGTGTCGGGGTTCAGGCCCGCAGCCTCAGCGGCTTCGCGGTCGGTCATGGTTCCAGAGAGGACGTTGCGGACAAACACCATTTCCTGATCGGTGATGAGGTCGCTCACGTTGTTTTTGGGCATAGGCGGCTCCGGTATTTGAAAGAAGTGAGGGCACGGGTTTCCCCGAGTGTTTTCAGTACGTATTTCGACATTTGAGTGCGGCATTCTGAAAATGCCTTCGTCCCGGCTGCCGAAATCATCTTTATTAATGGAATAGATCCAGATCAGTGGAGTTAAGTGTTGACGCCTGGACTTTTTTTGTCGCCGGTTATCCATGCGGAGGTTACTTTCGGGTTCGAGACTGTCAGGCCCCCAACGCAACCACCGGCTGGGTGATTGTTTCGTCTGACCCCGATCGTCTTGACCCAGATGGTGTCCGCCACACAGATGATCATTTCATCTTGAAGGGAGGGGCTTTACAGGCTGATCGAGTTATGAACGTTGATTAAAAAACGATCC
This sequence comes from Acidobacteriaceae bacterium, assembly GCA_049693715.1. Taxonomy (GTDB): domain Bacteria; phylum Acidobacteriota; class Terriglobia; order Terriglobales; family Acidobacteriaceae; genus PALSA-350. The sequence goes on from JBAVQC010000080.1 coordinate 13,845, forward strand.
AATTGGGGAAGACCCAACTATGCAACTGCGATCAGGGAGAAGGCCAACGAGGTACAGACGATCCCTCTTTTGTCAGGGGACGAATTGGAGGCCGATCTTCTTGAGCAGCGCATGGTAACGCGGGTCGGAATGGAGAAAGTCGAAGTGCGGCTCATTCTGCACCATGATGAGCCGGGGTGCGCGCGTGCGGTAGCACTCCTCGAGATACTTCATGGTTTCGTCCTTGTCGCCCAGCACAGCGTAGGCTTTGGCGTACTCGAGGGGGGAGACGTATCGCGTGCGGGCCTTGAGATCGTCCAAGCCCCAGTGATCGACCGCCTTTTGGCCGCCGCGCTCGAAGGCGAGGTGGACGGCGTGCGCGGCGCCGGGCCGGCCGCCGATCGTAAGCGCTTTTTCGAGTTCCTGCTCCGCTTGCGGCCACAAGCCCCTCTCGCGATACGCGTATGACAGCACCATGTGGGTCCACAAATCGCCGGGCAGAACCTGGGTGCGAAGCTGTAGATCGTTAATGGCGGCATCGAACTGCCGCAATTGGATGTATTCGAATCCCAGTCCCCAATTCCGAAGAAAGGGATCGAGTTCCGTGGCGCGTTTCTGCTGCTGTAATGATTCTTCGCGACGGTTCGTCGCGAAGAGCAAATAGGAGTAAAGGTGATGGGGTTCGGAGAGGCCGCCATCGAGTTCGATGGCACGTTTAATTTCTGCTTCGGCGCGGGGTATGTCCCAGGCGCCAAAAAAGTACCATGCACCGAGGGCAAGATGTCCGTCGGGCAGGGACCCATCGAGTTCGACGGCTTTGCGCGCAGCCGCTTCGGCTTTGGCCGCCACTTCGCTCATAGGGCATTCGCCGCTGACGGCGCGGACCAGGTAAGCATCGGCCGCGCCCCCCCACGCGGCGGCGTAGTCGGGCTGAAGCTGGATCGCTTTCTGGAAATATTCGAGGCTTTGGACCTGGTCGGATTCGAACCAGATATAGCGTCCGCGCAGATAGGCGTCGTGGGCTTCTGGATTGATGTAACGAGGAGCCGGGGCGGGCGAGGTTGCGGCTTTTACCTCTTTGGCGACGGTCTGGGAGAGTTCTTCGGGGAGCGAGTAGGCCTGAGTCTCGTCGCGGTCGTAGCTCTCGGCCCAGACGTGCGTGTCGGTGGGGGCATAGATCAGCTGCACCGTCATGTGCACGCGGTTTGCGGAACGCTCGATGGAGCCTTCGAGGATGCCGTCGACGCCGAGCTCGCGGGCGATGTCACGCAGAGGACGATTGATACCTTTGTATTGCATGGCCGAGGTGCGGGAGACCACGCGGAGGGAGCGATTCTTGGCGAGCGCGGTAATGAGGTCGTCGGTCATGCCGTCGGCGAAATAGTCTTGCGACGGGTCGCCGGAGAGATTACTCAGCGGGATCACGGCGAGGGATCGGATGTGTGCGGCGGGCGGCACAGTGCGGTTGCCCTGGACGATTCTTAGGATGACCGCGGTCGCGAGCAACAGGACCACAACCGCTGGGAGCCAGAGCCGTCGGAAGAAGCGTGGGGCTGGGACGGATGGCGCAGGAAGCTCAGCCAGCGGAGGCTCAACCGGCTCGCCGGTGCTGAGGATCGTGGCAACTTTGGCGGGGGCGGAGCCGTTGGGACTCGACCACTCGACGGCGCCGACGAAGCGATAGCCGCGCCGCGGGACGGTTTCGATCCAGCGCGCCTTGCCGGCGGTATCCGAAAGAGTTTCGCGCAGACGTTGTACTGCGGAATTGAGGCTGCGGTCGAAGTCGACAAAAGTGTCGTGCGACCAGAGGTGGAGGCGTAGTTCCTCGCGCGTCACCAGTTCGCCGGGATGTTCCGTCAACAGTATCAAGATGCGCAGCGGTTGTTCGCCAAGCTTTAGGCGAATGCCGAACTTCCGCACTTCGCCGGAGCGGACGTCGAGCTCATAGGGGCCGAATCGGCCGATTGCCAGAGCTGACGTCGGTGGCGTCATGTTCGCGAGTCCTTAGTTGTGATATGGGCCGGCGGCCCCAGGGGAGTAGGCGTAATTCTGGGCCTTTCGGAGCAGAGCCGTCAAGCTTAACCTGCCGCAGCTTCAATGTCTTGCGCCGTGATGTAGAAGTGATCGGACGGTGATCCGCTATGTATTGACCGGAAATCGGGGACTGCGATAACCCTCCATCTGGATCAATGGTCGATGATGAAATTCGATCAGTTCCCGTAGAGGAGACAAGTCTTATGAGAAGCACGTATCGGATCGCAAGGCGTTCATTCTGGATTGGCCTGACGACGCTGGCTCTGGCCTCGGGGGCATTCGCCCAAGCGAGTTTTTCTCACGCTCAGGACAAGGACACCGGCGCAGTGTACGCCATGACCAACGCTGCCACCGGAAACTCGATTCTCATTTTTGCCCGTTTAGCGGACGGTACCTTGGCTAGCCCCGCCATAAGTGTCGCCACGGGCGGCGCCGGTCTGGGTTCCACATTGGGCTCACAGGGATCCCTGATACTTAGCCCGGATGCGCGCTGGCTGCTGGCCGTGAATGCGGGAAGTAATACGGTCACTGTTTTCTCGGTTTCGAATACGGGGCTCCAAGCTATGAGCCAAACGGGCTCCGGCGGCACAACCCCGACCAGCATCGCCATTTTCGGCAACGTGGTGTATGTCCTGAACGCTGGCGTGCCCGGTACGGTAGTGCCCAACGTTGCGGGTTTTTTGCTAAACACCACGAATGGATCACTTAATCCGATTCCGGGCGCCACGCAGACTCTCACCGGCGCCATTGTACCGGCCCAGGTGGCTTTCGCACCCGACGGTAGGTTCCTGGTCGTCACGGATATTCCCACCAACCAGATTTTCACTTTAAGAATGAACAAGGATGGCGTCGCCGCTGACCCGGAATCACATCCGTCGAATGGTCCTAACCCCTTTGGATTCGCATTCGGTACTCCGGATCGGCTTATCGTTAGCGAAGCTAACGGCACACCCGCTGGCCCGACCGGCATCAGCTCTCTGTCCTCCTACGATGCCACCCCCAATGGAGATCTTCGCGTGATCACCAGATCGGCTTCGACAGAGAACTTTCTCGCTTGCTGGGTGATCGTTACGGAGAATCAACATTTCGTCTACGCCTCCGATACAGGGAGCGGCGTGATTAGCGGGTTCGAGCTGGAGCCCAGTGGACGTCTGTCGATCCTCAATACCGCAAGCGCAACGACCGGATCAGGATCGACGCCCATGGATCTCGCGCTCGGCGGGAACAGCCGCTTTCTGTTCTCTGTGAATCCCGCTAACGGCCCGGTCGCGGGCACGATCACGGGTTGGCGGATTGATGCCAACGGCTCTTTGGTGTCCACCGGCAGCGTGACAGGCATCCCGGCCAGCGCCCAGGGCCTCGCGGCCCG
>JBAVQC010000081.1:0-24269 GCA_049693715.1 Acidobacteriaceae bacterium
GGACAGCGGCGCCCGTGGCGTCCTTGACCGTTCCTGAGATCGTACCGAAGGTGGACTGCCCGCGGGCAGTAAAGCAACAGCCAAGGAACAGCACCGTCGCCAGGATAGAAAACCAGATTTTTTTGGAATTCACTGCGCCTCCATCAAGTTTGCAGATCGCCCCGAATCCATTCGGACCTCGTAGAACGGTCCGGCTTCGACAGTGACGTTCGGCGTGTCTTCCGCCTGTTTTATATGGACAGAGTTATCAAGACCAGCTAACTCTGTTGTTGCGGCACTCTATTGGACAGAACTAAACAACCGCAGGACAAACGTGCATAAGACGTTAGCTTTTTCGGTGTAGGGTCCCGGAATGCGAGCAACCGAATGAGAGCATAGGGGAGTAACGGTTGTCAAGATTGTTATGCGGCAGAAAAATCGATTGTCTAAAGCGCACGGATGCCATTTAACGCCAACGCCGTCATTGATGGCGAGTGCCTCGTTTTCTGTTCAGCGATGAACTTCGAGTGGTATTAGCTCTCGCGCACTGAGTGGTATTAGTGGTATTAGTTCTCGCCCACCGAGTGGTATTAGTTATCACACATTGATGACAGTTAACTGTGTCCATTAATGGACGGGCGCAGTGCGGTAGCATGGGTGCGCGAGCCAGAGGAGGTTTTAGGGCAGCAGGCGCATCAATCCGCTGGGGGCCAGGTCGGCTCGCATAAAATGGCACGGCTTTCCGGCGGCCCGGCTCATGGCCTCAGCAGCCAGATATCCGCTGCGGACTGCGCCCTCCATCGTTGCCGGCCATCCGGTGGCGACCCAGTCGCCCGCCAGAAAAACTCGCGGCCAGGGACTCGCAGACGTCGGGCGAAGCAGATCGAGTTGCGGACGAATGGAATAGGTTGCCCGCACTTCCTTGACGACGGTGGCCTTCAACAGTTTTGCCTGGGCCACCAGGGGAAAGAATTGCGCTAATTCGCGCACCGCCAATTCGACGATCTCCTGGCGCTGCATGCCAACCAGGGACTTGGATGCACTTACGACGAGCTCAAGATAACTCCCGCGCTCACCCCGTCGCTTTTCCGGTTGCAATCTTGACTTATGAAACATCCACTGTATGGTTGCGTCGAGCAGAATCGCATGTTCCAGGTCGCTTACCTCCCGGTCAAACCAAAGATGGATGCCGGTAATTGGCGAATGCTCAAAGCACTCCAGGTTTAGCGCTAACTGATCCGCCTCGAGGTTTCGCGGCAACGCCGGCAGCAGCTTGCTCAACCCTTCAAACGCCAGCGCCAGGACGATGGCGTCGGTGGCGAAGCGGTCGCCTTGTGCGGCCACTGTCCATTGCTGCGTCTCGTCATGCCAGGCAAATGATTCCGGTGCGGAATTTAAATCGACCCGCCCGCCTCGGCTCTGCAGGTAGTCGATTGCGCGGCTGTATAGGTCGCTCAATGGAATGCTCGGCACACCCATGCGCCCGGCCCCGGGCGAAAGCAGGAGTGACTTTCGCATGACCTGCCCGGCGTAGTGCACCGACATGTGCTCCGGATCCTCGTTAAGCGCGCTCACCAACACCGGTTTCCAGAAGCGTTCAATGGCTCCCCGAGTCTGACCATGGCGTTTCAACCACTGAGCAAAGTTCTCATCAGAGTCTTTGGGGATGCCGGCAAGGAACGCGCTCATCCCGCGGCCGATGGCCAGCTTGTCGGACAAAGAAAACGCCGAAGCGCGCAGAAAGGCCGGCAGGTCATGAAAAGGCGCGGGCAAAAACGAAGGCGCAAGAATGCTTCGCCGTCCACCCGGCTCGACAAAATTCAGGCGATCAAACCAGCGGATGGCATCACTAACGCCCAGACGGCGGTAGAGATCAATGAGGTTGACGCAGTTACCCAGCAACACGTGCTGGCAATTATCGATTACTTCACCCGTTCCCGGGTGTTCATAGGAAGACGCTCGGCCGCCGAGGTAGCGACGCTTCTCCAGCAGGCGGACCTGGTACCCCGCGTCGCCCAGCGCACACGCGGCCGAGAGACCTGCCAGCCCACCGCCAATCACAGTGACAGAGCGCAAACCCGTCAGGCCCATACTCCCTGGGCCAGCGTCTTGAAAAGGCCGGCTCCCAATATGCTCAGCTTCTCATAGGCGGGAACGCCAACCCTGGCCGAAAAGACATCAAAATTGCGCTGTTCAATGTGCCGCAACAAACGATGGTAAATGGTCACCAGAACCCACATCGCAGCCCGGCTGTCGGGTGAAATCAGGGGCAACAGAGCTTCCGCGGATTTGTAAAACTGCCCGGCGCGCTCGGCCAGTATGGCGAGCACCTGTCGCTGCTGCGGTGTCAATTGCCGTCCGCTGGAGATCCCCGTGATGGAGCCCGCGGTCACACCACAGCGCTCCAAATCTTCGAGCGGTAGATAGAGCCGGCCGCGTTGCGCGTCCTCCTGCACATCGCGGAGGATGTTGGTCAATTGAAAGGCGATGCCGGTTTCTTCCGCGAGCTTCTCCGCCCGGGGATCGAGGTAGCCGAAAATCCGAATGCACACCAGCCCGACGACCGACGCCACGAGATAGCAATAACGATAAAGATCCGCGAAGGTTGCATAGGCAGCGAAGCGTGGCTCGAGATCCGTGGCTGTTCCTTGTACCAGTTGATCAAGCAGGTCCGAAGGAATGGCAAAGCTGCGTTGGGCGTCCAGCAGGGCCACGAAGACGGGATCGCTCGTAGCTTCGCCGGCCTGCACCTGGTGCCAGCGGTTAAGCCACTTATCCATGGCGACGCGGCGTTCGGCAATGGGCAGGCCCTCATCATCGGAGAGATCATCGGCCTGGCGCATGAAGGCGTAGACGGCGCAAATCGCGTCCCGTTTTTTGGCCGGGAGGGCGACAAAGGCGTAGTAGAAGTTCTTCGCCTTCTTGCGCGCGATGTTCCGGCAGGCCGCGTAGGCAGCTTGAACCTCAGGGGTCACGCCGGCCGCCTTCCCCTTGAGAGCCCGAGCTTGCCGGTGAGCGCACGTGCCAACAATCCCAGCTTTCTCACTTTTGAGATTACGGGACGCATGGTAAGCACGTCGTAGTGCCGCCGCTCGATGGCATGCAAGATCTCGAGGCCACCTTGGCTGAACAGGTCCAGATCGAGGGCGAGCTCGCGATCGACCATGTCGATCAGGGGCACACCGTTGATGAACAATTGGCGAGCGTAGTCGACTTCATGCCGCACCAGTTCGCGAAATGCCGCTGTCGGCTCGAGCCGGGCAATCGTAGCTTCGTCTACGCCGAACTTCTGCATATCGTCGACGGGCAGGTAGATCCTGCCCCGCTCGTAATCGGAACGGATATCTTGCCAGAAGTTCGCCAATTGCAAAGCGGTGCAGGTGAAATCAGAAAGCAGGAACATTTCCGGCGCGCGATAGCCGCAGGCGTAAAGAACCAGCCGTCCTACCGGGTTGGCAGAGTATCGGCAGTAGTCCAGCACGTCGTCCATCGATGGATAACGCATGACGTTCTGGTCCTGGCGAAAGGCGACCAGCAGGTCGGCAAATGGTTGTTGAGGAATGTCACAAGCGCGGACTGTCTCTGCCAATGCGACAAACACGGGATGATGGGCCTCGCCCCGATAACAAGCGTCCAGTTCCCTGCCCCAAAGATCCAGCAGCGCGAGCGATTGCTCCCGATTCCCTACCTCATCGCCCAGATCATCCGCGATGCGGCAGTAGGCATAGATACTGTGAAAGTGAGGCCGCAGGCGTGCAGGTAGAAACCAGGAGGCGACATGAAAGTTCTCGTAGTGCGTGGTCGCCAGGCGCCGGCAGTAAGCGCGGGCTTCCTCAAGAGTCGGGCGCCGGTCGGGGATGCGGTACTCCAGCGGTAACGCGGACCAGCCGCGTTCGATCAGCTCCCGTTCTTCCTGCGCACTTTTGACTGTCATGGTGTCTCTTAAGAGCGTGTGTGACAACTCTGCTGGAGTCCCGAAGGGACGGCTGAACTTAGCCCAGGACGACAGTCCTGGGTAGATATAAGCAATTCGACCAGTCCCGTGAGGGACGGCTGAAACAGGGGACCAGGTTTCAGCCGTCCCTGGCGGGACTAGTCCAGGTTTTTCGGTTAAACCCAGGACTCACGTCCTGGGCTAAGTTCAGCCGTCCCTACGGGACTCGATTTCGAGATGATCCTTGAATTTTTCGGCATCCTCTTGAGCCGTGCCCTTCGTCTGGGCGTAAACTCTCGTTCGGATCGCTGGTTCCTTCCCGCCTCTTACTAAGGAATGATCGCCGTCTTAATATCGTTCGATCGATCCTGGCGCAGCACGGTTTCCAAATCCGATAACTGTGCGCGTCCGGTAATGTATTCGCTGCACTTGAATCGCCCGCTTGCCAGCAAATCAAACGCCTTGCGGCACGCGGCCGGCGTATGGTGGAAACTCGCCTTCAGCGTGATGTCGTTGTAGTGCAATCGGTTGGTGTCGATCTCCACCGTGGTTCCGGCGGCGCAGCCGCCAAAAAAATTTACCGTGCCGCCACGGCGCACCATGTCCACCGCCCATTGCCAGGTTAGCGGAGTCGCCACAGCTTCAATGGCCACATCCACGCCCCGATGATCGGGAGTCAGACCACGCACTGCGGCAACAGCATCGATCACTGCCGCGGTCTGCACCACGTGCGTAGCTCCGAACGTAGTCGCCGAGGCTACTTGTTCATCACGCTTCACGACCCCGATCACTTTCATTCCTGAAAGTTGAGCCACGTGCATGAACATCAATCCGATCGGTCCGGCGCCGATCACCACCACAGTATCGCCACGCTTCGCCCCGGTTTCCTCCAGGCCGCGCACCACGCAAGCCAGCGGTTCGGTCAGCGCTGCGTGCTCCAGGGGTAAGCTTTCCGGGACAATGAGCGTGTTCTTGGAAACGATGCGCGCCGGGATACGGATAAATTCCGCATACGCGCCGTTGTTGAACAGCAGGTCTTCGCACAGATTTTCCTGTTTGCGGACGCACCAGAAGCACGCTCCGCAGGGCGCCGAGTTCAAGGCCACCACGCGCATCCCTGGTTTGAAGCTGCGCACGCCCGCGCCCGTCTCATGGATCACGCCCGCCAGCTCATGCCCGAAGAGCGCCGGCGGCGCGATCATCCTGGCATGGTACCCACGGCGGAAGACCTTCAGGTCGGTGCCGCAAGTGAGAGCGGCATGAACGCGGATGACAATTTCTCCCTTGCCCGCTCCGGGAATCGGGACCCGTTCAATCCTGACGTCTTCTTTGCCGTAGAGTACGGCAGCATTCATCTCACTTAACATACCTTCCTATTCTCGCCCAATCCGGGCAGGCGTGCCTTCAATCATGACCTTCATGGAAGTTGCCTTGGGCTCCGACGCGATGGCGATAGCCTCGACCGCCTCTGACAATGGAAAGCGATGGGAGATCAGCCGGGTCAGGTCATACCCCTGGCCGTATCCCTCGAAGACGATTTGCAGCGCTTCCTCCTGAAGGTCGATGGAAGCACTATACGATCCCATCAGCGTCTTCTCATCCACACACACCGCTGCCGGATCGATGATGGCCTCCCCGTGCTGGGTCTGGGCAAACAACAGCACGCGCCCTCCCGGACGGGCGGCCTCCATCGCGGTTTGAATCAGCGAGTTCCCGCCCACCGCCAGGATTACCGCATCCGCCCCCCGGCCCTCGCTGGCAGCGTGCACTCCCTTCACCACGTCCTCCCGCGACGCGTCGATAGGCAAATCCAGTCCAAACCTGGCCGCAACCGCGTGGCGCTCCGGGTACAAATCCGACGTAAGCACCTTAGCCCCGGATCGTTTGGCCAGGGACGCCAGCATAATGCCGATAGGGCCCTGGCCGATGACCAGGACTGTCTCATCCGCGGCCAGATTCAGGCTGCGGACGCCCTTCAGACAGGTGTTCAGCGGTTCGACGAAGACCGCCTGGGCGAAAGGGATGCCGTCCGGGATCTTGATCAGTCCGCGCTGCACAATCCAGTCCATCACCCGCACATAGCCGGCGAATCCGCCACCGGAGGGCTCGAAGCCCGCGGTGCAGCCTACCTTCTTATAAACCGGACACTGGGCAAATGTTTTCTTCCGGCAGTAGTAGCACGTTCCGCAGGGGATGTGGTGGAAGACAACTACCCGGTCACCGGCCGCGAAGGACCCAACGCCGGCTCCCACGGCCGCGATGGTCCCCACGGTTTCGTGGCCGAAGATGCGCGGCGCGGAGTGCGACCCGGTGTGAATCTTCTTCAAGTCAGTGCCGCAAATGCCGCAGCTGTGGACCTGGATCAGCACTTCACCCGGACCAATCGCGGGCACAGGAATGGTTTCGACGCGAACGTCGTTCACGCCGCGATAAACGGCTGCCTGCATGTTTGCCGGCACAGCTGCTGCGGTCTGCATCATCCCCAACGTTCGTTCATCCTGGTTCCTTCACCCGGGTTCGTTCACCCTGGTTCAGCGACCAACGGACCCAGCGCGGAAGCCATGGCGAACGCACCCTTCTTGCCATTCTTACCGATTCGGGCCAAGCCAAGCCAGTAGCGGGGCCGAATGGCAACGTGGGCCAACAACGACACCAGCTGCAGTTGGCCCTGGGTATCGGTGTAGCGGCTGAAGTCGGGCAAGGTCTCGTTCGCCGTATCAGATACCGCTTTTAGGCAATAAAACGGGATCCCCTGGCTGCGAGCAAACCGGGCCACCGTTACCGCCTCCATATCCACCATCACGGCCTGGTAGCTTTCGCCCAGCCGCCTCTTTTCTGCAGCCAGGGCTACATGATCCATGGTGACCAACCTGAACGGTGGGGCGTTTCCCGCGCGGGCGGGAGATGCAGTGGGAAACGCCTCCCCTGAGGCGCCATCCACCACTTCGTTCAGCAGGTACGCATCCCCGGGTTGCATGCCGCAGGAGAGGGCCCCTGCCCACCCCATCGAAACCAGAGTGTTTAACGGAGCCTCCCGCATGGCAATGGCGCAGGCGCGCTCGGCGGCCGCTTTGCCCATCCCGGCACAGACGGCAATGCACGCAGCGCCCTCAAGATTGCCCTGCCACGCATTTTCCCCATGCGGCAGCTGCAGTGGCTTCCATCCCTGCACCAGCGGCTTCAGCTCGCCCGGCATCGCTGCGATAATCCCTACCCGTCTCATGCGGCGGGCGCATACCCATACGCCCGAAACCATTCGATGGCCGACCGCAACGCGGCATAGACCGGAATCACCTGAAATCCCAGCTCACTTTCCGCTTTTGCCGAAGAGACAAACATCATTTTCTTGCCCATACGCACGGCCTCCACGGTAGCACGGGGCTCTTTCCCGCGCAGCCTCCCTGTAACCGTCTCATCGCATAGGGCGAAAGCCATGGCCACGCTATGCGGAACCCGTATCGTCGGAGAAGGCAGGCCGGTGATGGCGGACATCTTGTCCAGAAGCTGCTTCAGGGTAAGGTTCTCGCCGCCCAGAATGTAGCGCTCCCCGGACCGCCCGGCCTCAAGTGCATCGACGTGTGTTTTGGCCACTTCGTTGACATCCACCAAGTTGAGTCCGGTATCCATGTACGCGGGAAATTTGCGGTGAAGAAAATCCACTACGATGCGGCCGGTGGGGGTGGGCTTGATATCGCCCGACCCTACGGGCGTAGTCGGATTGAGAATGATCACCTGCTGGCCATCGCGCGCCGCGGCCACAGCCTCCTGCTCCGCCAGGTATTTTGACCGCTTATAGTGCCCGATCATGTTGGCGAGCGAGACCGGCGTTGCCTCATCACAGAGCCGTCCGTCAGCGAAAAACCCCATGGTCGCGACACTCGAGGTGTAGACCACGCGGGGCACGCTCTCTTCACGGGCGATGCGCAACAACCCCCGCGTACCCGCCACGTTGGTCGCGAGCATCTTTTCCGGATCGGTCACCCAAAGCCGGTAATCGGCGGCCACATGCATGACCGCATCACAGCCGGAAATTGCGCTGCGCAACGCGTCGACCTGCAATAAGTCACCGGTTACGGTCTCAGCGGGAAGGCCGGCGAGGTTTTCCAGCTTGCTGGTAGGGCGGACGAGGATGCGTAGTTCAGCACCCCGGCGGGACAGTTCTTGCGCTACGTGGCTCCCGATAAACCCTGTAGCTCCTGTGATGAAGACTCTCACTTGCTATTCAAGTGCTTCAGGATGCAAACCAAAGCCTTTTTCGCCGGCCGCCTTCTTCTCGTTCCACTTCTTCACCCAGGCTTCCCAGCTTGCGCCGGCAGCACGATCTTTTCCGGTAAAGGTCAGGCCCGCGACTTCGCTGTAGGCGATGGAACGCTTTTCCGGCGAATCTTTTGGGAAAAAACGAACCCAGGATTGATCGAGCGTTGCGCCGGTCTTGCGATCGAAGATGTAACCTTCGACCACCGATCCATCCTTGCAGTGGATGGTGACGTCGCCGCGATAATCGAAGGCCTTCTCCAGCGCGTCCAGCACTTCGGCGTCGCTGCCCAGAACAGGCGCCCAGCCCTCCAGGTTCTGGTGCTCGGTTCCCGGCGCCAGCTCCAGGGAATCGGGATCGAGTTGTGGCGTCGTCGCCCCCTTCTGGCCGGTCATACGCGTGTCTCTTCCCTCTGACGCTTGGCGTCGCTCGAGATCTGCACCAGCGATGGCGACGAATGCCCGTTCAACAGCGGGGAGGTCAGCAGATCGCGTGCACCCTGATCTTCGTACCTGTCGAAGAGTGTGGCCTTCGCCGCGGCCATGAATCCGCGGAAGGAGCCAAACATTTCGTTGACCGAGGAAGGCTCATATCCGCAGCTGACCATGCAGTTGGCGCATTTCGGATTGCCTGACTCGGTGCCGTAGTTTTCCCACTGCGTCTCTTCGATCAGTTCTTTAAAGGTAGAAGCGTAACCGTCCTGCAGCAGGTAGCAGGGCTTCTGCCAGCCGAAGATGTTGTATGCCGGATTGCCCCAGGGCGTGCATTCGTAGTTGCGCTTGCCCATCAGGAACTCCAGGAACAAAGGAGACATATTGAATTTCCAGTGCTTTTCCCGATTGGAGAGAATGGCGCGGAAAAGTCTGCGCGTACGTGCGCGGCCCAGAAAATGCTTCTGGTCGGGCGCCTTCTCGTAGGAATAGCCGGGAGAGATCACGATGCCCTCGACTCCCATGGCCATCACTTCGTCGAAGAAAGCGCGCACGCTGTTGGGATCGGCGCCATCGAAGAGCGTAGCGTTGGTGGTCACGCGGAATCCCCGTTGTACCGCCTCACGGATACCTTCCACTGCCTTGTCGTAACCGCCTTCGCGGCAGACCGAAAAGTCGTGGTGCTCCCGCTGGCCATCCAGGTGAACGGAGAAGGTCAGGTATTTGCTGGGCTTGAACAGGCCAATTTTCTCTTTGAGCAATAAGGCGTTGGTGCACAGGTAGATATACTTCTTGCGCGCAACCAATCCTTCCACTATCTCGGCTATCTGCGGGTGCATCAGGGGTTCGCCGCCGGGGATCGACACCATGGGCGCCCCGCACTCCTCTACCGCACGGAAGCACTCTTCCGGCGAAAGGTCCTTTTTTAGGATGTGCGCGGGATACTGAATTTTGCCGCAGCCGGCGCAAGCCAGGTTACAGCGAAACAGCGGCTCCAGCATGAGAACCAGTGGATACCGTTTTTGCCCGCTCAGGCGCTGCTTGATCACGTAGCTGGCTACAGTCCACATTTGTGAAATCGGCACTGCCATCGTTTCAAATCTCCTTAAGCTCGTTCCATCGCCCGGCGGTAATCAGTCAAGGCCAGCAGGGGGAAGTAGTTCCGGTAAAGATGGTAGGAAAGATAAAAGACCCGGGGAAATCCGGTGCCTGTGACCACGGCCTGCCGCGAAGGACCCTCTCCCATGCTTTCATCCCACGAACCGTCGGGTAGTTGCCGCTCGATCAACCAGCGCACACCCTTGGCCACCGAGTCGCTGCGCGTGTCTCCGGCAGACAGCAGGCCCAGGATGGCCCATGCGGTTTGCGACGGCGTGCTGGGGCCGACACCGCGGGTCGTCGGATCGTCGTAGCTGCCGCAGCTCTCACCCCATCCTCCGTCTGCGTTTTGCACCATGCGTATCCATTCGGCCGCCTGCTGGATCTGTGGTTCGTGGTTCCAGACCCCGATGGCTTCCAAACCGCGCAGCACCAGGAAAGTGCCGTAGAGGTAGTTCACACCCCAGCGGCCAAACCAGCTTCCGTCCGGTTCCTGTTCGCTGTAGATGAAGCGAATGGCCTTCTCGACCCGCCTGTCTTTCTGGGTGTAGCCGTAGGTGGCCAGCATCTCCAGGATGCGGCCGGTGATGTCGACCGTCGGCGGATCGAGCATGGCGTTATGGTCGGCGAAGGGGATGTTCTCAAACACCATCTTGGTGTTGTCTTTGTCGAAGCTGGCCCACCCACCGTTCTTGCATTGCATGGCGAAGATCCAGGCAATCGCGCGTTGGCAAACGTCGTATTGATAGCGCTCGCGAGCATGATTGTCGACCTTGTTCAAGGCCAGAAGAACCTGCGCAGAATCATCGGTATCGGGGTAAAACTCATTGTTGAACTCGAAGTACCAGCCGCCCGGCTCCTGGTTTCTTACCTTCACCGCCCAGTCACCTTTATGGCGCACTTCCTTAGCCAGCATCCAGTCCGCCGCTCTTAGCAGCCGTGGATCGGTGCGCGGAACTCCGGATTGCCCCAGCGCGTAGACCGCGTAAGCAGTATCCCAAACCGGAGACATGCACGGTTGCATACGGAAGGTGGGCTCGGTGTAATCGGGAACGCCCTCATCCTCGATGCCCAGTTTTTCAAACTCATCCATTGCCCGGATGGTTTGCGGGTCGTCAATCGAGTAGCCCAGGCAGCGCAAAGCGAGAATAGCGTTGAGCATGGCGGGATAGATAGCGCCCAACCCGTCACTCATCTCCAGGCGTTCCAGGATCCACTTCTCTGCTTTCCGGATAGCAACCTTGCGCAGCGGCCGAATATGCACCCGCTCGGCCCAGTGGAAAAGCCGGTCTGCTATGAGGAAGAAGTTGCGCCAGCCCACCAACCTCTCGCGATCCCACCGGAGGTGAAGCTTGGCATTCGCCCTGCCGCCGACAAACAACTCATCGATCCCGTTCTCAGAAGCCAGTTTCTTGAAAGGCTTCTTGGCATAGGCAATGGAGAGCGGCACCAGGATCGCGCGTGACCACGAAGAGATCTCGTAAATATTGAAGTAGCACCAGTTAGGAAAAAGAACCAGCTCCGGCGGGATGGCCGGTACGGCGCCGTATTCGTATTGACCGAAGAAACAGAGGTAGATCTTGGTGAAGGTGTTGCACTCCACCACACCGCCGTGGGCGAGGATCCATTCCCGGGCATGGACCATCGTCGGGTGCTCAGGATGCCAGCCCATCAGTTTAAAGGCGAAATAGGCTTTGACCGAAGCGCTGATGTTGGAGGGGCCGCCGGCGTAGATGCTCCAACCGCCGTCTTGGTTTTGCTTGCGCAGGATCTCGGCTACGGCGCGCTTCCTCTTGCGCTCGTCGCCGGTGCCCAGCAAGGTATGCACCATGATGTAGTCGGATTCGAGGGTGCTATCGGCTTCCAACTCCCCGCACCAGTAGCCGTCTGGATGCTGTTGGGAGAAGAGAAAATCACGGGCCAGTACGACGGAGGACTCTACCTGGTCTAACCCCGCATCAATGCGGCCAAAACGGGGCGTGGCAGGTTGTCCACTTTCAGATGGTCTACTCATTCTGGACTAACGCTCTCTCTCAAAAAACAGCTGTCTTACGCTGTATTCAGCAAGCTGCAAACCGGGCTAAAGTACAGGCCTGATGGCTTGTACGATCTCCGGAGGCAGCCCAAAGCGAACATTTTCCGGCATGACTTCGACTTCTTCTACGTCAGCAAACCCGCGGCCGTTCAGGTAAGCGACCACTTCCGCCACCAGAACCTCGGGGGCGGAAGCGCCCGCCGTGACCGCAACCGTGGTTGCGTTTTCCAACCACTCAGAATTGATGGCTCCCGAATCTTCAATCAGAAATGCATTGGTGCTCAGGTTGCGTGAGACCTCAACCAGGCGATTGGAGTTGGAACTGTTGTTCGATCCCACCACCAGCACCAGATCTGCCTGGTGGGCAACATTCTTGACCGCTACCTGGCGGTTCTCCGTGGCGTAGCAGATGTCCTGGGTGTGCGGTCCCACGATTTTGGGGAACTTTGCTTTGAGGGCGTGAATGATATCCCGCGCTTCATCGAGGCTGAGCGTGGTTTGCGTGAGATACGCAACCCGTTCAGGATCAGATACTTTGAGGGCCGCCACTTCTTCTACGGTGGAGACCACCTGGGTCACTTCCGGAGCCTCGCCCAGGGTGCCCTCGATCTCGTCATGGTCGCGATGCCCGATGAGGATCAGCGAATAGCCCTGGCGGGCGAATTTCACCGCTTCCACGTGGACCTTGGTCACCAGCGGGCACGTGGCGTCGATCACCTTTAGTTTGCGTGACTTGCTGCGGGCGCGGACGGCGGGGGATACACCATGGGCGCTGTAAATGACGCGCATGCCTTCGGGGACGTCATCGATGTCATCGACAAAGATGGCGCCTTTTTCCGCCAGTTCGTTGACCACGAAACGGTTGTGAACAATCTCTTTGCGAACGTAGATGGGAGCGCCAAAGGTATCGAGCGCGATATTCACCACGTCAATCGCGCGCACCACCCCGGCGCAGAAGCCGCGGGGCTTGAGGAGCAGAACCCTCTTGGTGACGGCTTCGGAGCGGGAATCCTTGGCCGGTGAGCTTAACAGGGGACTTATCACATCAACCAGTATACCGCGCCGGCCCTTATCTGTCTGACAGATACAGCAATCCGGCCTGGTGTGCAGCACATTAGATGATCCATTCGAGGTAACGGTCCTTAAATCACTTGAGCGCCCAGAATTGGCGGGTTCTCAGACACCTTCACTGGCTTAGTGGTCAACTTTAGCTTTCATCGGTTTGCGGCTGCTCTTCAACATTTGCTCTGCGTGCCGCAGCGACGTGTCGGTCAACTTCGCGCCACTGATCATGCGCGCCACTTCTTCCGCTCGCTCCTCTTCCTTCAGCAGCCGAACGGAGGTTTTCGTTTTTCCTTGCCGCTCCTGCTTCTCCACCAGAAAGTGGTGGTCGGCAAACGCCGCAATCTGGGGCAAATGGGTTACGCAAAGCACCTGCTGCGCGCGGGACAGCTCCATGAGCTTTTGTCCTACCGCTTCGGCAGCCCGGCCACCGATACCGATATCAATTTCGTCGAACACCAGCGTGCGCGGAACAGGAGTTTTCCGGCGCTGCCCCTTCGACCCACTCCTCGACGCGCCCTCCTCGACGCTGACCTTCAGCGCCAGCATCACCCGGGACAATTCGCCTCCCGAAGCAATTTGCTCCAACGGCTTCAAAGGCTCTCCCGCATTGGTGGCGATTCTGCAATCGACCAAATCCCACCCGCGGCGAGTCCAATGACTCTCCCCTTCCTGCGCATTCACCTGCACAGCGAATCGAGCCTTCATCGCCAGATCGTTGATGTGCGTTTCGGCAAGCTTTTCCAGCTTCCGTGCCGCAGCGGTGCGCGCTGCGGTCAGTTCCGCCGCGGCTGTCTGATAAGCCTCTGCGGCACGCGCGCGATCTGCCCGCAAATCCACCAGCAACTGGTCGCGGTTTTCCACCTCGGCCAGCTTTGCCGACACTTCCTGGCCATGAGCCAGTACGTCCGCCAGGCTCGATCCATATTTCCGCTTCAGGCGATTCAGTACTTCCAGGCGGTCTTCCAACTCCGCCAGCCGGTCGGGCGAGGCCTGAATCCTGGATGCATAGTCGCGCACGGTGGCGCCTACATCTTCCACCGCGGCGCGCGCCGACTTGATCTGTTGCACCGCATCCGCAAACTGTGGATCGTAGCGCGACAGTTCCTCCAAATTCTTCTCTGCGGCGCGCAAGGCTGCCTCCGCCGACCGGTCGCTCTCGTAGAGAAACTCATGGGCGCTCATGGCTGCGGCAAAGAGCTTCTCCGCGTTTGCCAGCACCCGGCGCTCGATCTCCAGCTCTTCGTCTTCCTTTTCCCGGATAGCCGCGCCTTCAATCTCGTTCTTCTGAAAGCTCCACAGGTCAGCCTCGCGCAGCCGCGCTTGTTCATCGCCTTCCAGGCGGCTCAGCCGGACACAAATCTCAGACCACTCCTGAAACGCCGCGGACACCCGCTCGCTGCTGATGCCTGCGCTCCGGTCCAGCAGTATCCGCTGCTGGGCCTGGTCAAAGCTGCCCATGGTCTCGCTTTGCGCGTGCACCAGCGCCAGTTCGGGAGCCAGCTGGCGCAGCACATTCACCGTGGCCGGCTGGTTGTTCACATACACGCGTCCCTTGCCCCCGGCCTGGATCTCGCGGCGGAGGATAATCTCCGCACCCTCGGCGTCGATGCCGTTACTTTCCAGCGTGTTCTCTGCGCCGGGTGTGCTCTCGAAGACACACGCCACCACCGCCCGTTCGGCTCCATGCCGCACTACATCGGAGGAGGCCTTATCCCCCATCAACAAAGCCAGGGCATCCACCAGGATGGACTTACCCGCGCCCGTCTCTCCCGTCAGCAGATTGAGGCCGGGACCGAAGACAGCGATGGCGTGATCGATGACGGCGTAGTTTTCAGCGCGGAGTTCGAGCAGCATGGCAAGGTTCGAGCGCAGCATAGCATGAAGCGGCCACCCCGGTTATAGGCCGGGTTACCTCGCGGCGGCATCTTAGGGTGCGAGTTGGTTTCAGGTTCGCATGTCTGCTACCGTGAAAGAGGAAGTGATAATGTCCCCGGTTCAAATCGCAGCTTTTCTCCTTTTCCAGGCGGACGACGCCGCGGCGCCTGTAGCGCATTCCCCTACCTCCGGCGTCAGCGCCGTGTTCGACATGGTGCGCAACAGCGGGCCGGTCGCTATCGGCGTGCTGGTCTTGTTGCTCATCGCCAGCCTCTATTCCTGGGCAGTGATCCTGGGTAAATCAGCCACGTTCCGCAGAGCGCGAATCCAAAGCCGCCGTTTTATGCGCGCTTTCCGCAAAGCCGACCGTCTGCAGGAGATCGCCGCCGTCAGCGAACAATTTAAGCCCAGCCCCCTGGTGACCGTGTTCGACGAGGTGTACGACACCTACCGGCGGCAGACTGGCGGGTTCGGACCGCCCAAGAACATCATCCCTCTGGAGCGAACCGCGCAGGCAGCCGCCAGCGAGTCACTTACCGTTCTGGAGCGGCGTCTGACATGGCTGGCCACGATCGGCGCAGTTGCTCCCTTTGTCGGTCTCTTCGGCACCGTGATGGGGATTGTGGACGCGTTCCACGGACTAGGCACGGAGGGCGCGGCCACGCTGCGCGCGGTAGCCCCTGGCGTGTCGGAAGCCCTGATCACCACCGCCGCCGGCCTGTTGGTCGCCATTCCGGCCGTCATCGCCTACAACCAGTTCACCGCTTCGCTGCGCGAGTTTGGCTCCCGCATGGACGACTTCTCTCGCGAACTGCTCAACAGCCTGGAAGAGATCAGCCCTAAACAGGAAGCGATGGAGAGGGAGGCCGCAAGTGGCCTTCACCGCTAGTACCGGCCATACCCGCACCTCGCTTGCGGAAATCAACATCACGCCGCTGGTCGACGTGGTCCTGGTGCTGCTGATCATCTTCATGGTCACCGCGCCGGTACTGCAATCGGGCATCGATGTCTCCGTGCCAAAAACGCGCAGCGTCAAAGAAATTACCCAGCAGCGGCTGGTGCTGACCATCGACCGCGACCAGAATGTTTTTCTGGGAGACAAGCCGGTGAACCTCGCGCAACTGCCCACGATTTTGCACCAGCCCAAAACCGATCCAGCCAACCAGGTCATTTATCTCCGGGCTGACGAGCGAGTTCCCTTCGGTGCCTTTGCTTCGGTCATGGATGCAGTCAAGCAAGCCGGCATCACCAACATCAGCATCGTGACCCAACCGCTGCAGAAGACGGCAAAGTAACAGGTCATGGCAGGGACTTATTCCAGCGAACTTCTTGATCAACCAGACGGCATCGGTTCGCCCTTCGCCCTGTCGACCTTCATGCATGCGCTCATCGTCGGGCTGCTGATTGGCTATGGCTACATCCACAACCTGTTCCACGGAAGTGAGTGGGGGGCGAACGCCTTCCAGCAGGGGGCCATCCAGGCCACGTTAGTATCGACGGCAGCATTGCCTCTGCCCCAGGATCATCCGCCCACCGACAATGTGCTGGCCACGGAGACCCCCAGCGTAGCTCCGGCCCTGGAAGAGCAGAAACAGGAGCCGATTCCGCTGCCCGACGCGGTTCCCATACCGGAGAAGAAGGCGCCGCCGCCCAAGCCGGAGCCCAAGCCTTTGCCGAAAACACCACCGCAGCACCAGCCGCCGCCCAAGCCGCAGAACAAAGCAAACTACGGAGAGGCCGCGCCCGCGAATGTGCCCCGCTCGACCGCGGCGAACAACGCTGCCAACAGCCCCATCGCGCAAACCGGAGGAGACTTCGGTTCCCGTTTTGGCTGGTATGTGGACGTGATCAAGCGCAAGGTAGCCCAGGATTGGTATCTGCAGGAAGTGGAGCCCAGCACCCCCGCGGGAGCCACCGTGTTTGTTCAATTCACGGTCGCGCGCGATGGGTCACCCAGCAACATCACCCTGGCCACCCCGAGCAATTCCCCATCGCTCAACTCCTCCTGCATGCACGCAGTGCAGCGAGTGGATACCTTCGGGCCCCTTCCCTCCGGCTACAACGAAAGCAGTTTGAACGTGCTGTACCACTGCACCTATCCAGGCGCCCACTAAATCCACCCCAGGCAGCATCCTTCAGAAGAACGCGGGAACTGATCGGCTCCGCGCGGTAGCTGTTCGGCTACCGTTGCTCGACTTCCCTCCGCGCCGCCCAAACGTATGTTGTTGCAAATAGGGGATCGCTCCTCAGCATCCCCCAACGTGCGCGTTTGGTCCCCAGCATGCAATAGGTGAGTGCGTCAGAGCAAATTCAAAGCCAGGGCTGAGAGTTTGAGAGACAAATTCACAACACCATGGAGGATGTCATGAAACACAACTCGATCTCGTCTTCATCGCTCTTACTTCTGTCGCTCCTGCTCACCGCCGCCGGAGCCCACGCTCAATCCCCAGCTCGCGCCAACGTGCCCTTCGCTTTCAAAGTGGGAGCTAAGCTGATGCCGGCCGGAACCTATACCGTCCAGACCGAAATCGGCAGCGACTTCGTCATGGTCCACAACGTAGACACCGGCACATCGGCGGTGGCGTTGGGCCGGCGGGAATCTCCCACCAAAAAGGCGAACAAGCTAATCTTCCATCGTTACGGCAGCCAGTACTTCCTGACCGCGATCCTGGGAACCGAGGGGAGCGACGGAATGGTCTTCTCCCCCAGCCGCCAGGAGAAGCAGCTCCAGGAGGTTGCCCAAGCTCCAGCGAACAGCACCAACAACGTCGAGATCGCCAGTAAGTAATCAGCATTACGGGCGAGCTGATGGAATTGCGCCGATAGGTATCACGTCACTACATTTGTTTCTGATATCTCATCAGCGTTGTACCCGAACGGCCGCGAAAACCTGCGCAGCCTTTCCTGGGTTCAATTCCATATCTCTAACGGCGGCTCTTCTCCTAACCTTTCGTCGATTCATTCGGGGGGATGAATCGACGAAGAGGAACGAGAAGAGTCGTCGTTAGTTTCAGGTCTAACCGCGGGCGCTACTCATAATCAGGCAATATTAATGCCGTGGTCCTCTGCCTGGGCAAAAACCGAAAGAAGGTTCGTCAGCTTGAGCAGATTGCGAAGCTGCCTACCCAGATGAAGCAACTTGAACTGGCAATCCAGTTTCCGGGCAGTTGCGTGCAATCGCACCAACGTGCCCAGTCCTGAACTATCCACGTAGGTAAGCTCTGCCAAGTCCACTACTACCGATTTTGTCTGCGGTAGCAGCTGCTTCACCTCCTCATAGAACTCTTCCGTGGTGCCTGCGACCAGTCGGCCGTGACATTTCACAACCGCGGTGTCCCCGTCGCGTTCGATGGCCAGGGTCAGAACTTTTTCGGATGCTTCAGGCATTTGGTTGCTCCTGGAAACGAATGAACCTTGGCTCAAGCGTCGACCTCGGAATTCTCGCATATAGAACCTGGGTACAGGAAACCAATTTGTGCCAGGGCGTACAGCGATTCATGCACAATCGCCCCGCGACACCCGGAATCGAACCCCTGCCTCCACTCATCCATCAGTCGTTTGAGAGTCTGAGGCTCAATCCGCCATTCGCAACGTCGAATAGATGTGATAGAACGTTGTGTCATCCCGTACTAAGAGATTGAGGTATGAAACGTCTGAGGTCCCCTGCTCATTGGGAGAGACCGATGAGTTCCACTGTTGGAGGTAAGACCGCGTGCTGTCATTTCTTGATCGTGAAGTCTCTGTTGCCCATCCCGGTTTCAGCCGGTGGCTTGTGCCGCCCGCTGCACTCTCTATCCATCTGGCCATCGGCCAGGTCTACGCATTCAGTATCTTCAAGAATCCGCTGCTCGGGCTGAAGGGCGCGGACGGCGCGGCCTGGAGTCTGAAAGAGGTGGGCTATATCTTTTCCATCGCCATCGCGGTGCTCGGGCTTTCCGCGGCTCTATTTGGCCGATGGCTGGAGACCGCGGGTCCGCGTAAGGCGATGTTTGTCGCGGCTACGTGCTTCGGGTCCGGATTTCTGGTGGCGGCCGCAGGGGTAGCGACGCATTCCCTGGCGCTGATCTATCTAGGCTATGGAGTCATCGGTGGCATTGGGCTGGGGCTGGGCTATATCTCACCCGTCTCCACCCTGATCAAGTGGTTTCCCGACCGGCCCGGACTGGCCACCGGCCTCGCGATCATGGGCTTCGGCGGAGGCGCAATGATCGGTTCGCCGCTGGGCACCAAGCTGATGATGTTTTACCGGGGGTCCGCGCATCCCATCGCGGCCACCTGGGTGACGATGGGCGTGCTCTACTTTGTCTTCATGATGTTTGGCGTCTTTACGATTCGAGTGCCGCGCGAGGGATGGAAGCCAGAGGGATGGGTTCCCAGGAAAACGCAATCGGCCCTGATCTCTACCCAAAGGGTGGAGGTGAACGCTGCCTCCCGTACGCCTCAGTTCTGGCTGCTGTGGCTCATCCTGTGCATGAACGTGACCGCGGGCATCGGCATCCTGGAGCAGGCCTCGCCCATGATCCAGGATCTCTTCCACGGGCATGTCTCGGCGATCGCGGCCGCCGGCTTTGTCGGCCTGCTGAGCCTCTTCAACATGGGAGGACGTTTTGTCTGGGCGTCGCTGTCGGACTTCATCGGCCGCAAGCCCACCTATTTCGTCTTTTTTGTCGCGGGCATGCTGCTTTATCTGGCGCTTCCTTTTACGGGGACGACGCACCTGGATTCCGTTCCGCTTTTTGTCCTGATTGCGGGCGTGCTGATCAGCATGTACGGCGGAGGATTCGCGACCATTCCGGCTTATCTCAAGGATCTTTTCGGCGGCTATCATGTGAGCGCCATCCATGGACGGCTGCTGACGGCCTGGTCCACCGCGGGCATCGTGGGGCCGCTCATCGTCAACGGCATCCTTGACCATTACGTCGCCAATCACTTGCCCAAGCAGCAGGCTTACCCGGTAATCCTGCACATCATGGCTGCCCTTATGGTGGTGGGTTTTATCGCCAATCTCCTGGTACGTCCCGTGGCCCAGAAGTATTGGCTCGAGAGCGCGACCAGCCCAGTGCAAGCAGCACGTTGAACAGAGCCCAACCGAAGGAGGTTCACCCATGGTCACCAATGAGAATAAGACATCCCGGGCCCTGATCCTGGCTGCCTGGATTGTGGTTTCGATACCCGCCGGCTGGGGCGTTTACAACACCCTGCTGAACGCACTCAAGCTCTTCCACTAGGGCTCACTTCTCTCTGAGGCGTGTGAGAGAACTCTGCTCCTAGTCCCGAAGGGACGGCTGAACTTACTGAACGTAGCCCAGGACGACAGTCCTGGGCTATCCCCGGCTAATTAGCCGGGGAAATGATGGTACGACGAGGATGTGCCGGGCCTGCTTTCAGCTTCAATGAGGCCCCGGCTAATTAGCCGGGGAAATGAGGCTAGCGGCTGTTTCGGAGCTTTGCCTGCCCATCCAGCGTATCCGCGCTGTTCTCGAAGACGCCTTCCACCCACTCGTAAAAGAAGAGCCGCGGGCAATAAACAAACTCGTTCAACATGCGCGCCGGCAGCAAGTCGGGCAATTTGAGCTTGAGATGATGAACGAACTCCTCATCCACACGCGCGGGTCGGATAGGTTGAGCCTCAGCGGACACGAGAGGGCCTCTTTTCAGCAGAAATCAAAATCAGACAACAATGCAGGGACTATCGAAATTTGTGTATGGTTTTCCAAGCGCGGTGATGACGCGATCACCTCGCCCTTCGGATGGGCCGAGATTAACAAACAAAACCTGGTCGTCATCATGGTGGATGACGGCGCGTAGTGCCTCCCGGCACCGGATCAAATCCGAGGCCGTGAACTGGCACTCAAAAACCGAAAACTGTAGATGGTCTCCAAACCCGCGCATGAGCTTGAAAACTTTCCGCAGCCGTTTGTCGTCCGAGATGTCGTAGCAAACAATATAGGAGCTGCGCATGGTTGAAACCTTCTTCCTGTGCCGCCGAAAGGCCTCCGCAGATCCAAAACGCGACATAAATGGCGTGGAATGGTCGTGGGCTCTTGTTCTGTGGTTACGCCAGGAAATTCTGACACGAAAAAGCGGAAAACGCTTTAGATTACTTACGATCTCCTATTGATCAACTACGCACTTTCTCCGGTTGCTGCACCGCAGCGTCTACCTGAACCCTTAGTGTCGGGCAAGGGGTAGTCGGCGACCGTGGCGGATGTGGAGAATGATAACCGTGTCTGCCTCGATGGTGAATAACACACGGTATTGATGGGATTTGCGGCCATAAAGGAGCTGGCGCACCTCAAAGGGAAATTCCAGATTTTCCAGAGCGAGGGGACAGCGATGAGGAAGCTCGCTGAGCGCGTCTAAAGCATCTTTCAAACCCTGAAACCAGCGCAGACCCGTTTCGCCCGCTTGCTGAGCCCTCAACCATTCGAGGATGAGGGCTAAATCACGGTCTGCTTGGGCGGTTTGCTTAACGCGGAAGGCAATGCTTCTCGCGTAATTCCTCGAAAGCTTCGCCGATGGGTCGCACGCGGCCCGCTTTCAGATCCTCGTATCCGCGCCGGATACCTTCTACTGCTTCCTGATAGTCCTGCCGCTCCCATTCCAGAGCGGAGGCCAGAACCTCATCCAGTGCAATTGCAGGGTCTTGCCCATGCCGTTTGGCATACTCGTTCAGTTGCGCCTGGCGCTCCGGTGAGAGATGTATTTCCACGTTCTGAGGGTAGAAACCGGCGGGGCTTATGTCAATGGATTTCCACCTCTTCTGGGTGACTCACCGGGTGTACTGTGTGAACGCGCCGAAATTAGAGCAACGACGTTGCACCGATGGGGATTTCGCTCTGACTTGTGTACAACACGCAATCTGACTCGTCCCGATAAGGATCCAAACAGCTGCAGAACCCTTGTCGCTCCTGAACAGCTTTAGCGATTACGGACCACATCTACGTCAGCCAACTGCAAAGACGGCAACGTCCCTTCGTCCCTCTCGGGTCGTGATAGTTGATCGGTTGCGCTCTGAACACATGAGGGCCGACGAAATAGCTCCAAGCCGCAAGTGGCCCTACAGCTTTCTTGAAAAGCTTGAAGAGATCAGGCGTCCAGAGCTGGAACAGTACCCCGGAGAGATGCCTATCCGCGCTTTGCGCCCACGGCTACCAATTGGAACAAAGGGTGGCAGCAAAGAGCGTGTCTATTTGGAAGATCACCTCAACGCGGTCGAAGCCGCCACGGAAGTCACATGCGCTCATCTCCCGGCTAACCTCCGGTCGGCACTCAAAACGGCTGCACATCTACACGACTATGGCAAGGCAGATATTCGCTACCAGGCGTGGCTGCGCGGGGGTGACTTACTGTCTGCCAGGTACGCGCCCAAAACGATCGCAAAGAGTGGCAAAGACGTGCTGAGACCACAACAGGCAGTTGGTTTGCCACAAGGCTTCCGGCACGAGATTCTATCCCTGATCCTCGCCGAAAAGTCGCCTCGACTCAGCGAAGCACAGCGGGACTTGGTGCTTCACCTGATTGCCTCGCACCACGGGAGGTGTAGACCGCTTGCACCTGTGATCATCGACAGCGATGCAGGATGCGCTTCTTACAACGGCATCGATGTTTGTGCTGAAGAGCGACTAGAACGAACACCTCACCGCATCGGTAATGGTGTTCCTGATCGTTTCTGGAAACTGACCGCCAGATACGGCTGGTGGGGCATAGCTTATCTTGAAGCGTTACTTCGTCTCGCAGACTGGCGCGCCAGCACGGAAGAGGCTGCGGAGGTTGAATGATTAACAACGTGGTGTTGCATGCCCTCGATGGATCCAATCCCCTAGGCTTTCTTGCCATGCTTGGGGCTCTTCGACTTCTTACCTATGACGATAACGAAGTGCGCGTGGGCTGGCGGCGGCTGGATGGGGTCTGGCGTCCACAGCTCCAAGGAAGTTCTCTCACCGAAGAAGTCATTTGCGATCGCTTGACTGCGAATCCGCAATGGGCTCCGGCCGACAGTTTTGCTGCTGCGTTGGGAAAAAATCTAACGGTACCGTCAGAAACATTCAAACCGTTCGTACACGCAGCTTGCCTCTCCGCTACGGCAAGTGATCTCAGAATGGCGGACTTCGCAACGGCCTTTGGATGCGAACTGTGCGTTCAAGAAGACGAAGGCAGAATCGAGTACACGCAGCTTTGCTTTATTACCGGTTCAGGGCATCAGGATTTTTTGGGAACTATTTCAGCATTGAAAACGAACGTAACTCGCGCGCATATTCACAACGCCCTGTTCGGTGATTGGCGTAAAGAAAAGGGTTCGTCGATGCGTTGGGACGCGGCGGACGCGACTGAGTATGCGTTGCAATGGGATAATCCCGGACCCAGGGGTGCCTGGGCGGTGTGGGGTGCAAATCGTCTCGCCACGGAGGCATTGCCCTTGTTCGCCACCGCGCCGACTAGGGGGGCTTGAATACCACCGGCTTCCAACTACGCAACGGCAAGTCGAATTTTCCTGGCCGATCTGGAGCGACCTCATTCGGCTCGGCTCTGTTCGCTCATTGCTATCATTGGCACAGCTGCAGGAAGATCCACCGAAGCGTGAGGAGCTGCTCGCAATGGGCATCAATGAAGTGTATCGGGCACAGCGACTCCGCATCGGGCAAGGAGCCAACTTCAAGGTTAGCTTCAGCGCAGCCCGGAGTGTATGAGTTTCGGAGGTTTCAAATAGACGAAGCAACGGCGACCTTTCCCATCGGCTAGGATGCTGCCAGTCTCACCAATTTCCGAGCCTTGGAATGGGTCAAGCCCTCTTCAACCAGATTATTCTCAAGGTTCATCTCCCATGCTGGGGACGACTTCCGAAAGAGAACGGCGAAGGTGCCGGAGTTGGCGGAGCGGAAACGGATGGAACCATACGACGCTCGCTCGGTAGTTTTCTTCTTAGTGCGCTTCGTAGCCACTGATCCCTCCTTTTGTTTAGGTTACAAGGTTTCGCTCGGGACAATAAGGAGGTTCCCGTGTTCTTGTCGAGCTCTCGGCGCAATCTAAGCCAACCGCAATCCATTCGCAGATCAAGCGGATAGCAACGCAGGAATCAGGAATGGTGAGCGGTGCAAACTGCCCACGAACCTGTTTCAATCTGCGCGCCAAAGCGTCCCTGGCCTGCCGCCCAGGTCCAGGTCCAGCTCATATCCCTGGATCACCGCGGATACCCTAAGAAACCAAGGTAACCTCCCACGGCATAACTCGCCGTTGAGAAAAATTCGCACTTACCCTAATTCCCAAAGCAATGTATGCTCCCGGTAAGACTTAGAAAGCGATTTCGGTAGGGATCAGGTTCTCGGCGCCCGTTCCCCAGCCGGCAGTTGTCGGTAGTTCACGGCCTAAGCCCGAGCGAAGGACAGTGTGACCACTGTCCGGTGTCACACCCGATCCCTGTCCAAAATCAGGTATCCCAAGCATCCCGCCGCGGCGGGTTTTTTTTATGGCTTCCGCCCTGCTTCAAAAAACAAAAATCCCACAACTGGCCGCCCCGGCCAGTCTCCACTCACTTGCTTAACCGCTCGAAGGAGCCACTTATGCCCAAAAATAACGTAACCGACCTCATCACCGATC
>JBAVQC010000082.1:0-1577 GCA_049693715.1 Acidobacteriaceae bacterium
GGAACCGCAGGTCCCTCCGCTCCGCTACCCCGAATTTCCTGTAAAAGTTGGTGGCGTTGTCGAACATCATGCGCCTTTCCTTGAGAGAAAGGCGCACACGCGGCCTTGTCCAGTGGAGCGAGACAGGAAATCCGGGTGCGCTGCGGTCGGGATGACAAAGGGGAGAGTTCACCTTCGATTTGCGATTAGTTGCTGGTGCGGTGGAACCGCAGGCCCCTCCGCTCCGCTACGCTGCGGTCGGGATGATAAAGGGGAGGGTTGTTGTGAGGGAGAGGGCGGATCGAGAGTAGGACTAACCCGTCTTGCGGCGGCGGGCAGGCTTGGCGTCGGCTGCGGGAGCTGATTTTGGCGCCTTCTTTTTGTCCGCTTCCACGAGTGCGGGCGCTGCTGCTGCGCTACTCCGTTCCGCGATGCTTTTCTTCAGAGCTTCCATCAGATCGATTACCGGAGCCAACTTCGGCTTGGGCGGCTGGCCGGCAATTACCTGCCCGGCGCGCTTGGTTTCGACAAGATCCAGGACCCGCTGCTGATATTCGTCCTTGTATTGCCCGGCTTCGAACTTTGCCGTGAGCTGGCGGATAAACTGTTCCGCCAAATCCATCTCCGGTTTCTGCAGGTTCGTCGTCTCGGTCTTGCCGTATTCGGCAATCTCCCGCACTTCGGCGGGAAAATACAGCGTATGCAGCACGATGCCCTGGTGATAGGGCCGCATGAGCACGATCTGCTCGCGCTGGTGCAACGTCACCTTGGCTATGGCGGCTACATTCAGTTTTTCCATTGCCTGCAGCAGCAACCCGTAGGCCCGCTTGCCCGGATCTTCCGGAGCTGAGTAGTACGACGCCTCGTAGTAGATCGGGTCCACCTCTTCCAGGCTGACGAATTGGGCGATCTCCATGGCTTCTGACGAATCAGCTTCCAGGGTCTTCAGCTCATCGCCGGAGACCAGCACATAACTGTCACGGTCCACCTGGTAGCCCTTCACCAGTTCGTTTCGCTCCACCACGCGTTCACAAGCGGGACAGAAGGTCTGCTGCTTGATGCGGGAACCGCAAGGTTCGTGAATCTGGTTGAAACTGACGTGCTGTTCACGCGCCGCCGCGTAGAGACGCACCGGCACCGACACCAGGCCAAACGAGATGTAGCCCTTCCAAACTGTGGATGCCATGGTTCTCCTGAGGAGAATATAAGATACATTTCTGGTGCAAACTGGGGCAACCGGAAAATCAGCTCACCTGGTTATACACAGAATGCTCCCGCTTACCTATATGGATCCGGCGCAGGATCATGGACGCAACGTAGGCGGCCCCGAATCCATTGTCGATGTTCACCACCGTGACGTTGGGCGAACAGGAATTGAGCATGCCCAGCAGGGCGGCGATGCCCCCAAACGCCGCGCCGTAACCTACGCTGGTGGGAACCCCAATGACGGGTGCTCCCACCATGCCGCCGACCACACTGGGCAGCGCACCCTCCATCCCCGCGCACACAATCACTACCTCGGCCTGGCGCAGAACCTCGCGGTGGGCAAGCAGCCGGTGCAGGCCGGCCACGCCCACATCGTAGATCCGGCGCACCTC